>JAGDXJ010000026.1 GCA_023256355.1 Nitrososphaerales archaeon
GAGATGCAGGCAGCACAACTCTATAATGATAGATGAACTTATTTAAGATGTTATGCTAAACTTGAAAAAAGTATGATTGTATTATGTGTTTTAAGCAGGTACTGAAACAGAAAGGTGTTCGCTTTTATAATTATTAGCAAAGAAAGCAACAATCAAAGTCAAAAAGCTAAAAATCAGTCCTGTTAGGAATACATAATTAAAAGCTAAAGTTCCTGCTTCGCTGAAAATTTCTTTAAAAGCTGCAGCCGTTGTCCCATAAACCACATAGTACTTATAGTCGGTCATAAAGGTTGCTGCAAGCACTGGACCTACGGAAGATCCCAAAAATCTTACCATTGTATTGAACCCAAGCCCAACAGCTACATTTTCGGGCGGCATAGAAACGGCAATCATGTTAACCATGGGTATCATTATCGATACAACACCCACGCCTGCAATAAAAGAATCGATTACCAGTTGCAGAGGGGTTGCTCTATAGTTAATCATGAGCCAAAATCCTATCATGGATACCAGACTCCCATAAATCAGGACGTATTTAGGCCCGATGGTTGATGTTGCAGAACCTGCGAGTGGTGCTATAAAAATCATGGCCAGTGTGGCCGGAAAAAGGGTAAGAGCAGCGCTCAATACCGAGAGTCCCAAACCATAAGGAGGTAGTTCTTCTGAATAGTATATAACTCCAAGAAAAAGGGTGAACATGGCTACTCCTGAAAGAAACCCTGAAAGGTTTGCAACAAGTACGTTCCTCTTTTTTAACAGGCTTAAAGAAATAAGTGGGTTAGAGGCTTTTGAAGCATAAAACAGGTAACCAGAAAAAAGTAACATACCTAGAAAGAGCAGAATCAGCTGTTCAAAGCTCAACCATCCTCGGTATGGTGTTTCCGTTAAATAAATTAAAATTAGGGCAGTACCTGAAGACAGAATTACAGTACTTAAGTAATCCACTTTTTCCTTATGCGGTGGAGCTACGCCTCCTATCACAATGTATGCAAAAAAGAGCATGAGCGCGGCAAATACAAACCCGATATGAAACATCATTCTCCAGCCAAAATACTCCTCTATATAGGCCCCTGCTATCATGCCTATAGTCATTCCTATTGCGACCATAGCGCTTATGATTCCCTGTGCCAGAGCCACCTTTTCCTTTGGAAATATGTCAGTAACTATTGCTAAGCTTAAAGGAAAAAGCGAAAAACCAAATCCCTGCACAGCCCTAACAGCTATGAGATAGTATACATTTGGAGAAAAACCAGCCAGCAGGACGGCTAAAGTATAAACCAAAAGAGACGCAAGATAAAGCTTCTTTTTCCCATAAACATCTCCCAGTTTTCCAAAAAGAGGAGCGACAGCTGCGCCGACTACAAGGTAAGATGATACTATCCATGCAGCCTGTTCACTTGATGCTGATAGAACGCTTTCAATTTTTGGAAGGGAAGGTATAACCATGGCTTCCACGTACATCGTTAAAAGCGAAACGAGAGTTAACACAATTAATGTAGCATATGGTCCTCCCCTTCCGGAGTTCATTTTACTTCCTCCTTACTCCGTATACAGCCATTATAATCAGTACAAACAACACAATTCCCGCAGTTATATAAAGTATATCGCCTTGAAAGCCATCAAATAGACTGAAAGAAGTAACATTGATAGGAACGTCTATTACCTGGTACATGGTTTGCATTGTTGGAGGCTGCCTCCAGCTTATGAGCAATGGAAGATAGTAAGTCGATGGTTTTATGCCCGAAGCTACGTTTACAACATAGCTTACTGTAAATGTCTGGCCTTCTGCGATGCTGTAGAAGGTTTCGTTTATCGAGGATGCGCCAATGATTGGGTTTTCGCTTGATGGAGAATAAGGACTGAATACAGGATTGTACAATAAAGTTACAGTAACAAATTTTGCGTCATAGCCGCCTATGTTCGTTATGTTGATGTTAACATATTCATCGGTTGCTCCAGGGGTCATTCTGGCGTAGGAACTTCCGCTTAAATGAAAATATGCAGCTGGCTTTACCTGAACAGGCAGGCTAATGTTGTAGGAATTCACTGGAGTCTTTATATTCAGCACGACTGTAGCGTTTATAGCTGTTGGCGTTTGGGTTTGATAATTTATCACAAAAGGAAAAGTAAAGTTTACGACGTTTCCAGGAGGTAAATAAGATATAAACACAGTGTTTGAAGATGGATTAAGGGGTTCAAGAGGTTTCTCAAACGTTGCTGTAACGTTGATGTCTTTTGCTATGATGTTTCCGTTATTTGTCAAGTATACAGTTATTCCACCCGCATACATGCCAGAGTAAAGCGCTATGGGTACTGTTTTAAATCCAGCAAGCTTTATATTATAACTGCCGATTATGGGAACTTTAAACGAAACGTTTTCATTTTCTGAGAAAAATTCTTCTCCAATTTGCGGTACCTGAACCAAAATTTTATAGCTTATTTTGATGGTTTGATTGTAAACCATGTTCTTTGCCTGTTCGCTTATGTTAAAAAATCCTGCAAGGTTTAGCTCCTGCCCTGGGTTTAATTCAGGAAGGAAAACCGTTAGGTTCCCCTGACCAGGGATCGAGCTTAATGGAAATGCAGGTGAATAGGTAATGTTAACATCATATAGCGTTAAAGGCCCCAGATATGTTATCTGCACAGTCAATGGCAGGTCTGAAGCTCCTGGGTATGCTAGTACGGGAGATTGCTGTGTCCCCCAGAACGAATAAACAACAAAAACAGGAGAATTCTGTGAAGATGCTGTTGCTGTGTTTACTGTTCCGAAAAAACTTACCATCGCGATCAAAAGAAGCGCATTTGTGAGTTTCATAACGTAGATATATCAAAGTCTACTTTAAAAATTTTCTTAAAAATGCAAACGATTTAACTAAGAGATTTATTTTTGGTATTTTACTGAATTTATATTCGGAAGGATTAACATAATGTTAATATATTAAATCTAAAAATTTGGAAATATGTCTGCATCAAACAAGTTAGAAAACGAAAAGAAGATCGAACAGGTTATTCAGCAGCTTACGCCTTTGTTAGCTAATAAGGGTATTCCACGAAGTTTAAGGAATATGTTAAAAGAAACTCTAGATCAATTACAGGACAACAGCGTAAGTCCTGCAATAAGGGCAGCCAACACAGTAAGCGTCCTGGAGGAAATATCCCAAGATCCAAATATACCTTCGCATGTAAGGGTTTTAATCTGGAACATGATGTCTTTACTAGAAACGATTCGTGAAACCAGCTAAAATCACAGATTTTTATCGCATCCAGTTTACTTTGAACTAAATCAGTAAAGCTATTTTAAAAAATGTTTTGTTGAAAAAATAACTCTATAGAAAAGAATGCTTTTTTATACCGGTTTTTATAATATAACAACATGGTACTTGTAAAAGTCAGTAGAATAACTGGCATGAACGATCCAATAACAGGAACACCTGGAAGGCTTATTGAGTTTACAGAGTATTCAACCATTCCTTTTCCTGGAGATGAAATAACAAAGAGCTTTTTATCACAGCTACAGGCTATATTCCCGATACAATCAGTAAAGGAGTTGTGGACTCCAAAGTTAGTTCTGTTTTTAAAAGAGAACGAATACCTGCAACTGGGGATACAGTTTGAGGTTAATGATATATATGAGGTAACGTTTGAAAAAGGTAGTATTGTTTTTAAAAGATCTACAGCGGAACGTTAAAACAGAATCTTAAATGAGATATTCAAACGAATTTCTGCAGAAAAAATGTGAAAATTGTTATGTAGAAATCTTCGGCGACTTGAAATCAAAAAAAGAAATGATACTGATTTCAATTGCACTGGAAAAAGCGTCAGAAGGCGAAATAGTTTTATTCATAGATAGCAGGGGCTCTTTTAAACCGGAAAAGATCGTAGAAGATAACATGATAAAAATCGAAATCATGGGAAGAATTGATGTACTCAAAGCCACAGAGCCAGAATTCCTTTTTGAAAAAATTTCAAGATTGATAGCTAACAAAAGATATAAAACGATTCTCTGGGATGGTATGTCATTGCCTTTTTATGAAGTACAGATATTTCACGAACTTTCGTTTTTATCAAGATTGCTTTCTCTTTACGCTATAAAAGGCAATACGGTTGTTGTAACAAATCCAATAATCGCAATAAAAGGAAAACCCCTTGGTTACTTGTATACAGACCCATACGTACACATGAGAATAAAAGCTGAAATCTTAAAAGAAAACGAAGGAAGAGCCACTTCTTATGGCTGGTCAGCAAAGTATTTTATAGATGGAGCGTATGTAAAGTTTGAGGAGCTTTATTTGTAAATAGTAATTCAATCATAGCGTGAATTATGTCGTTTGAGGTTTTTGTTGAATTAATGGTTTAAAAGGAGTTCCCTTAAAGCTATAGTTGCATACATTCCTTTATAAAGTATAAAATTCACGGTTGCTTCTTTTGTGTTTTCATCAATACGGAAGTTAACGCTGTGCGCGATCATTTTTGCTGGCCTGATGCCACCTTCTTGACTTATTTCTTTAAAATCGTCTATGTAAAAGTGGCGAAATTTTATTCCTTCTTCTTTTGCAACTTCTACCAACGCTTTGGAATAAACATCGCCTTTGTCCCTAAAACCGTAACCAGGAATGTAAGCTACTTCAGCTTTCCCGTTAAAAAAACCTTCAGCAAAATTAATGGTTATAGGCTGGCCTTTAACTTCTCCGTTCAGAACTTTAGAAATTTCTCTATTAAAAAGGTACGATTGATAAGCCTGTACATAGAATCTTTTCAACCAGAGAGGCACAGCTACAAGACCTTCATACCCGGAATTTCTCGCGAGTTCATCTGCTTTTTTAAAATCCCTTTTTACCAGAGCTTCACCTATCAGATGATTGTTGTTTAAAAACCTCTGAGCCCCATAAAAATTTGGGGCTGTCCAGGTTTCCAGTATTTTTTTCCAATTATCAAATGCCGTGTCTTTGCAATCACAATCCCTTATTTTGATCTTAAATGCATTTCCTAGAAGATCTTTCCTTGTCAACATTCTTTTTGTTCTGCCTACTATTCTTATTTTAAGCCCATGTACATCTTTTATTACTACCTTAACTCTCTTAAAAGAAATGAAAAAATACGCTAAAGCTTCTTTATCTTTTATGCCAAGATAGTTTGCAGTGTTTCCCAAGATCTTTCTGACTAATGCGTGCTCTAAATTGTTTTTTTCTGCAACCGCGAGAAGATGTTTACCATCTTTAAAAGACAACCCTTTCTTTATGATCTCTGCAACAACAAAATCTTCTGGATAAACCTTTATCTTACCGTTTATCCTTATTTCGTTTAAAGGTTTTGCGTTTATCCCGGGTATCATAATAACTTAAGCTTTCCAGTTACCTGATCTATTTTGCTTTCCGGTCCTGGTCCTATAGCGGCAGCAGTTTTGGTGCCTGGAGGCACTTCGGTTAAACCCATGTCCTCTACAATATATGTTATGAGACCAAGAGATTCTGCCTTCCTAACAAGATCTATCATTTCATATTCAGAATTAACTTTTAGAGCGATCTTTGCCGCTCCCTGTGTATACCAGCCAGAAAAAACGTCTGGCAACATATCCCTGCACATGAGTGCTGCCGCGACAGCCGCGTGAGCGCCCTGAGCCACCATCTTACCCCTGCTCATCTTAAGGTCAGTCCTTATAAGTAAAGACATTTTATAATGCTCCAATTACTTCTCCATACCTTTCAAGAGCCTTTGTGAAGCATAACATAGGTGCCTGAACTATACCAAATCCGACTGTGCCCATTCCAGCTAATTTATGAGCCACGCCAGTATTTATGTAAGGAGCTGTACTTGTGTCTAAAATCAATCTAAGGTCTATTCCTCTTGGAACGCCTTCAAAATTCATGTAAGGTATTGGAAAGCTTTTATCTTTGATCATAGTTATTTCATACATAAGTCTTGTTATCCTTAACGCTTCACTTACCGAAGCTCCTGTAACCTGAGCTACTGCTGGTGAAGCCGCAGATGCAAAAGCGCCGAATCCGTTAGTTTCCATGATAGCGCTGTCTCCTATATCCGGGTTTGCATCGCCCTCCTTGAAACCGGGGAAGAAAAGCGTTTTTGGGACAGGTGCTGGAGCTACAAACCACTCTTTGCCAAGCCCAGAAACCTTTATTCCAAAGTCTGTACCGTTCCTTGATAATACAGTCACAAGGGTGCTGCCCTTTATGTTAGAAGCCGAATCCATCATGACCTTGCCAGCAGCCATAGCGAGGTTTAAAAAGAAGAGCTGGTTCTTGGCTATAAATTCGTAACTTTTTGATACTTCGCTTCTTGCAAACCCATTGCCCTCAATATAAGGGCCAATTTCGCCTAGAAAGAGAAGAGTGCTTGCGTTATTTCTCGTGTGCAGCTCGTCACCCATCTGCAGGGCCTGAGACATTATTGGCCTTAGCGGCAGAGGTCCATGAGATTTCAGAGCTTCTTTAAGTATTGGAAACAGGACTTCCTTCATCCACTTTAACCTGTCTATGACTTCTTTAGAATAAGCGCCATACCTTAAAACCTTCCCAACGCCTTCGTTAAAGTTTGTATAAGCAACGTTAGTTCCTTTGGAGTTTTTAACTATGAATAATGGCATGTTCTCAGAAATAACTCCTGCCATGGGCCCCACAGCAGATACATCGTGGTTTGGAACAAACCCTAATTTTTCAGACCTAACAAGCTCTTCTACCTCTTTTTCATCCTTCGCTAAACCTTCATAAATTGCAGCACCGATTACAGCACCTCTTAAAGGTCCAGACATCCTTTCCCAAGATACGGGAGGGCCTGCGTGCCCGAACGTTCTGCTGTTAATTCCCGGTATTACTTCTTTTGCCAGTTTTATATCTACAAGAACTGGATCTGCGGATGTAAAAGCTTCTATTGCTTTTTTGTTTGCTTCTTCAGTTTCTTCTGTTTCTAGAGCTTCCAATACTTTTAAAAGCCTTGGGACGCCTCCACCTGGAGGTTTCCATTCTACCTTAACGGCCTCCGCGCCTTCTTTAATCAGGTCCTGGTAAAAGCTGTCAAGACCAACGTTCAGAACTTTTATCTTTTTTTCAAATATGCTGCTCATTCTGATCACCTTTTTGCTATCTCTAAAGCTACCTGAGTAGCTCTAGTGCTAGAAGGATAAACGAACACGCCCACGTCTTTTAACTGTTCTACCTGAGTTTTTAATCCCTGAGGGTCGTTTTCGGTGCCTATCACAGAAGCGACAAAAGAAACCTTGTCGTTTAAAGATCTAGCCTTTTTTATGGCGTCAGCCATCTCTGACGCAGGGTTCATGTTTGCTCCGTAACCTAAGACAATATCGAAAAGTATCACAGCAACTTCTTTATCTTCAACTTCTTTTAAAAGTCTTTCTTTTCTAAACCTGAAATCTATCATTGGATGCGGTATGCCTCTGACGAACTCTTCAGCGCCCATATCTATAACTGTATCTTTTCTTGAGCTATCAAAACCCCCAATTTCATAATCTTTGTCCAAGGGAGAATTTGAATACGCTTTTATTCCTTTTTTGCTCATTATGTACTGCGTTTCATAGCAAATGGTTCCTCCTGAAAAGAGACCTCTTATGTAATATTGTTTACTGGTTAGCTTGTCCTTTGCTTCTTTAACCTCTGTTTCTGATGTCCACTCAGGGAGTTTAAACTCCCCCCTGTTAGTAAAGTTAAAAGATATACGTGCTGCATCCTCTAAAGTATCTGCAAATTTTATAGTATTGCTTATGTCCTTGCCTTTAAACCCTATAAAATTCATAACGGCTGGCTTGTTTATTTTTGATAAAACATCAACTGTTTCGTTTACTATCTTTTCAGAAGGAGGTTTGGAGATTATGGTTATCGCTTTGGTTTTCGGGTGCGAAGAGAGCATGTTTATCCCGGTCTTTAAAGTTATGCCTCCTATATCTTCTTTTACATCGTTTGAACCGGTACCTATAGCGGCGGTTATACCAGTACCTGCAAGATCTAACAATGAGGTAACTACCTGAATGCCCGTACCTGCAGCGCCAACAACGCCTACAGGACCTTCTTTAACAACATTGAAAAAACCAAGCCCAACAGAACCTATGATTGCTGTACCTGCATCGGGTCCCATGACAAGCAGGTTTTTGGTCTTTGCATAATTTTTTAAAACCTTTTCTTTTTCTAAAGGCACATTGCTGCTGAACACCATGACGTGCTTGTTAAGTAAAAGAGCTCTCATTGCTTCCCTGTATGCATATTCGCCTGGTGTCGAAATTAAAACGAGATCTATATCAGATTCAAACGACACCGCGCTACGAATACTTAAATAACTTTGAGCCGTTTCCTTTTCTTCTTTTTCAGTTTTATATACAAGTTTTTTAGCATATTCAAGGGCTTTCTTTACTAAATCTTCATCTTCTCCTTCTATCACAATAACAAGGTCGTTAGGACCAGCTTTGCTGGCTTCTTCGGTATAAAGGCCAGCTTCTTTCATAAGGTCTTTGTTTGCTTCTGTTCCCATCATTACAGCAGCTCTTGTAACGCCATCTGCTTTCTCCACAAGCTCGTTTATTCTCATCAAAAAAACAGAGTCCCTGTACTCGTTATTTAAAACCAGAGTAAATTTCTTCCCCATTGTATTTAGTTTTTTAACGCCTTATTTATATATTTATTTTTGATGACTTCCAAATTTTACTTAGAAAATATTTTTTACATTTTTATTTTTGTTCCATTTTAAACGTTAATAATATGACATCAAAAGACTTTACCCTTTAATTATGTTTAAGCAGGTATATGATTAATGTTTTTATAAGCTGGGCATATAATTTGAACGTGGAAGCCAAGGCTTTTTCCAAACTGAGCTCAGGTAAGCACCTTCAGATAGCGCTTGATATCATCGATAAAAAGGTTGCTTTTGATATAGCGCGAACAGCAGGTGCTCTAAATGTTAGTGTTATTGAAGCTGGAACGCCCCTGATAAAAAGATACGGTACAGACATAATAAAAGAATTAAAAAAAGAAACGAAAGAAGCGTTGATATTAGCTGACATGAAATCAGCAGACGTTGGAGATATAGAAGTAAAAATGGCGGCAGAAGCAGGGGCTGACATAGTTACTGTGCTTGGATGCGCGTCAAACGAAACTATTCAGAGCGCTAAAGAAGAATCAGAACAACACGGAATCCTGTTAGAAGTTGATCTGATAAACCTTGAAAATCCAGAAGAAAGAATGAA
This sequence comes from Nitrososphaerales archaeon, assembly GCA_023256355.1. Classification (GTDB taxonomy): domain Archaea; phylum Thermoproteota; class Nitrososphaeria; order Conexivisphaerales; family UBA164; genus CAYFFZ01. The sequence continues at coordinate 9,206 of JAGDXJ010000026.1, forward strand.
AGAATTAGAAAAGATCGGAGTGAAGGCATTTTCTTTCCATGTACCGATCGACGTGCAAAAAAAGCGATCCAGCGGTGCAGATAAAATGCTTGAAAAGCTAAGAAAGCTCGAAAAAGGCAACAGCATTATATCTGTTGCAGGAGGGTTAAACCCTGAAAGAATAAATGCGTTTAAAGGAACCGGAGTTAACGTTTTTGTAGTAGGGGGATACATAACTTCTTCTGTAAACTTTGACAGCAAAATTAGGGCAGTTCTAAATGCTATAAAAGAACTTTAAATAAAAAATGAACGAAGAGCAGCAAAACTGGCCGGATGCGATCTTAAAATCCTCTTGTTTAAAACCTTTAAAAGCAAGATTGATTTATGAAAATGATAAAGTTCTTGATTACATCTCTGATGACGGCGCGCTATTTTTAATTTCCGATGAATTAGATCCAGAGCCATCATCTATCACCATAAAAAATTTCTCAAGATTAAAAGAACTCAACCATGGGTACATCATTTTCCAGCAAGACGTTTTGATGATCGAAGGTTATAGAATGGACGTTTCTTTAACTAAAGTTTTTTCGACGTCAGACCTGTCTTTGCAGAATTTTGATGAAAGCTTTTATTTTAAAATAAAAGAATTTGTAAAGGAAAAATATTCTTGTGATCTTTATCCTGCTTCTTCAAGAAAAGTATGCGATATTCTTTTAAAAATTGAAGCTGAGAGCTTGCTAAACCCTCAAAAAATTAAAAGTCTGATAGGGTTCGGCATAGGAATGACGCCTTCGGGAGATGACTTTCTGGTAGGGCTGATGGCTTCATTAAAAGGTTCGTATTATTTTAATTATTTCAGAAAAATTGTTACAAAAAATTTCTACAGGACGAACAAAATAAGCGGGGAATTTCTCAGATGCGCAGCGTCAGGAGAGTTCTCAGCCACCTTAGCTGGGCTGATTAATGCTGGGAACTTTCATATGTCCCCAGAAAACTACCTTTATGATATATTTAAAAAAGGTCATACATCAGGTATAGAAAGCTTATTGGGGTTTCTAAAAGGTTTAGAAATAAGAAAAAAGTATTTTTAAATTTCCAAAACGCTTTTATTAGCTTTATCAAATAAAGATAAACGTGCTGGACCAGAATATCCTGAAAAATTTTATTACAGATAACAAAATAGAAGAAACTAACAGCTTAACCTATGCAGAAAAGGTAGCTTTAAACCTGATAGCTTGGGGAAAAAAGAAAGGTATATCGATAAAAGAACTAAAGGATTGGTACGCTGTTATATCTCAAGCCCCTTTTCAGGAAGATGTTGATAAAGCAATATCAGAAGTTTTAGAAATGGCGGCTAAGATTGAAAGTGAAAGTTAAACTTTTTGCAAAATTCAGAGAGATAGCTAAGGCTGATTACATAGATATAGAAGCTTCAAACATAAGAGAACTAAAAGAAAAGCTATCAATTATTTTAAAAGTTAACGCCAATGACATTATCGTGATGATAAACGGCAAAAAACTACCAGAAGATGAGGTTCTTTATGACGTTAAAGAGGTTATTGCTTTCCCTCCAACTGCTGGAGGCTGTTAAATAACGTTTTTTTGAGCTCATCTTTGCTTTGAGGCACGTTGAAAAGTTTGAAAAAATCATCTGTAACCGAGTACATTTTTTGCCCGTTTGTTTCTTCCTTTTTTATCAGCCTTATCTTTTCCAATGCCTTTACGTGGGAATAAACGATGCTTCCTCTTTTTTCTTTTAATTCTTTAACGCTTACGGGACCATAATAAGCTATTAGAGAGAGGGTTTTAGCCATAGATCTGCTTAGAAACGGCCTTTCGGCAAATTTTTTAGCCACTGGCGCGAGCTCCGGCTTGATCCTTAACATATAGCTGTCCTTAAATTCAACGAGCTCCAAGGCAGAGTCTTCTGAATATATCTTTTTTAAAGAATCTAATGCTTCTTTTATTTCCTTCGGTTTAACTTTTAAAATATTAGAAAGCTCTTCTATATAAACGGGCCTTCCTGAAGCTAACAGTGCCGCTTCCAGCTTCATTTTTAACGACGTTTTATCGTTCTGTTTTGACATCCTATAGCTGTAACATTTATAAAAAATAAATATAAACAGAATGGTAAAAAAGATATAAGGGGCTTGTCTAAATTGAACTGGAGCGGAGAACATACAGAAATTCTGGAAGAGTTTACTAAGGGGGTAAAAGAAAATTATGAAGTTCAGGTTGAAAAAACGTTCTGGATAACCACTTCTTTTAGCGTTAAGGTTGATTTTATAATAGGTAGCGCGGCATTTTGTTTTACCAATTCAAAAATAAGTGAGCTAAAGAAAAGAGCAATAAAGTACTTGGGTTATCACTGTTTTATTTTAGATCCTTTACAATTAGATCACGACTTCATCGAAAAAACAAGAGAATTAATTAAAGGCTTAAAACCCAGGCCTTCAAAAATAACGCCAATAAGTGAAAGAAACGCTCCTGAAAAGTTTCCGCTTTACCTAGAAAACAGAATAATCGAAGCTGCTTCTGAAACAGCAAAGCTGCCGAATCAAGATATAAACGCAGAAATTATAACAAAAATGGTCGAAAAAAAGATCCCTCAAATTACAAAGATGCATTCTGCTATGGATAAGCTAGTGCTTACAGATCTTGGATTTTCGCTAGTTAAGCTGAATAAAAACGTTTTAGATTATAAAAAAGCATCGGAAAGGCTCTGTAAAATGATGAGTGTTATGAAAAACTTATTTGGAACAGAGGGTCCCATTACTGTTTCTAACCTTTTCACTCTTTCCTCCCCCAATTTTATAAAAAACCTTTTGGTGCTTGGGGGACCACGTGTTAAGCCCGGTCTGATACAGATTAAAAGCTACATGGACTTTTTAGAAAACGTTCAGAGTTTTACCGAGGAAATGCAGAGCTGTAACATCTTTCTTGATTTAGATGAACTAAAGGATGAAATATGCTCTTTTAAAAACAAGATAATTTTAGAAAAAAATTTTGACTGGATTAAAAATTTTTGCTTAAAGCTTACTGTTTAGATCCTTCTGCACCCAGACCCAGGCCGCTTATATCAGGCAGCGTCTGTTTCATCCTTGCCTCTGCTACAGCTGACGCCTGCGATAGTATGCTTTCAGCTTCATCGTTGGTCGGTTCGAAGCTAATACCTGAACTTGAAATCTGTCCAGCGTCTACCATTATGTTGTTTAACAGCGTTGATATTTCTCCCAATTCGTCCTCAGCAGCTGGCATTACATTGCTGACGCCCCTTCTTATGCTAGTCAGCACCTTCATAGCGGGGTCAAGAACAGCCACCACATCTCCTAATTCAGTCGCGGTAGAGAGCCTTGTTGAAATCTGTTCTAGCGCAAGTTTTGCCTGAGTAAGCATTTTGTACATCTTTCTGATTTCAGCCAGCTCGGTTGCATATATGTTTGCCCTTTCGTTATCGTGTTTCTGTAAATATGAGACAACCTTTTCAAAGTATTTCTGATCTTTTTCTTTTAGTTTTGATGCCGTTCCGTCTAGCTTAGCTATCTGGATCTGAATAAGCCTTATTGCTTGTTCGAGTTTTCTCTTAAGAGGCTCATCAGATTTAACTGCGGTTTTAATCTTATCACCTATGCTTTCATCTTTTTTGTTTTCCCAATTCCTTTGAAAATTGCTCATAAATACTTGAGCTTTCTTTAGTTTATTTTAAATACTGTAACTGCTATTAGCTGTAACTGAGGTTTCATGATGCCCCAGTTACATAATATTTATTAATAATAAATTTGATAAGGACAGCATTCCATATTTTCATTTTCCCAAGGTAAGCTTTTATGTCAAATTATTTTAGGAAATGTTGATGAAGATAGTCGTTTTAGGAAGCAGCGGTTCAGCTGAAAGCGCTAACAGGGCATGCTCTTCATACCTTGTGAACTCCGAAATTGTAATTGATGCGGGGCCTGGTTCTTATAAAAATTTTTTAAAATACGGGGGAAACCCTTTAAAAATAAAATATTTTTTAATATCTCATCTGCATGGAGACCACTTTTTTGATATCGGCGCCTTTTTCTGGGGCATGTCTTACTACGGTAGGACAGAACCTGTTACTGTGATAGGACCAAAGGGTGTCAAAGACGCTTTTGATTCTTTGATAAAATTCGCGAACACCCCGAGAACTTTTATGCGATTTGATGTTCAATACATAGAAATTGAGCCCGGGAAAAACATTGAACTGGGCAGTTTAAAATTAAATACAGAGAGCGGAAAACATTCTGTTCAGGACGTTGCTTATAGATTGGGTTCTCTGTGCTACACAGGTGACACATCACCCAACGAACGTATTGTCAGGCTGTGTAAAAAAGCCTCATTATTAATTCATGAATCTACCGGTTTTGCTGAGAACGAAGAATACCTTAACAGTGTAGGTCACAGTTCAGCAAGACAGGCTGCGAATGAAGCTTTACAGGCAAACGTTAAAAAGCTATTACTTACACATATACCTCCTTCAATATCAAATCAAACAGCAAAAATGAAAGCAGAAGCCGTAAAAATATTTAAAGAAACAATAATTGCAAAAGATCTTTTGGAACTGGAAATATGATGCAATTAGAAGAACTTTACCAGGAAATAAAAAGTTGCAAAAGCTGTAACCTATGGCAATGTGCTACACAGGCAGTTTTAGGGGAAGGACCTCAAGACGCAAAAATTATGATAATAGGCGAAGCTCCAGGAAGGGAAGAAGATAAAGCCGGTAAACCGTTTGTAGGTAGAGCCGGAAAGCTGCTCAGAAATACAATAAGTTCTAATTTAATAAAAGTATACATTACAAACGTTATAAAGCATCGGCCTCCTAACAACAGGAAACCAAAAAAAGACGAAATAGAGGCATGCTCGAAGTTTCTCTTAGAAGAAATAAAGATCGTAAAACCAAAAGTTATAATAGCTCTGGGTTCTACTGCTAGCAAATTTTTAACAGGAGAAGAAAAGATCAATGTAGCATTTGAAAAGGAATATAAATTTATGGGAGCAAAAGTAATAGTAGATTATCATCCAGCTGCAGTATTAAGGAATCCCAGACTTTATGATAAATTTAAGAAAAAAATAAACGAAGCTTATTCCAATTTATAAAAATCTGTTTGCACTGCTTTGATACATATAATATGGTAAACCAATAGACATATGTCACCCCTCGACGCATGGAGGTGACATCGATGATAACCATCATGCGAGAGAATGTGTATCTTAATGATACACACAGCTAATAAACAGTGAGGAAGAATATGTAAAGCAGAGGTACTTTGCTGTAGCGAGGACTTTAGCGCCAGAAGGATGAGGATAACGAGGAAACAGGCTGCTGACATGCTTGGAATCAGCAAGAGGCAATTCCAGTGCTCTGTTTAATAATTCTCTAAAACCTCTTTTTCATCATAGGCCCAAAATTTTTGCATAGCTTACGTTAGGAGACCTATCACAGTTCTGGACTTAATGTCTTTCCCGAACTTCCTTTGTTCATTGTCTCAAGCCCTTTGTCCCAGTTCTAAAACATTTCAACAGGAAGTAAGAATTCTCCCCTGACAACCAGCCGTTCGTTGTACTTTGTCCAATCCCTTGTCGACAAACTTATTATCCAATCTTTTGTTATCATTATTGCGGCTGTTTTCTTGGCACATAAAATAACGAAAGCAGCCGCGCTTTATAACATTTATTCAACACAGCACTTCTAATTTATAATCTTAAGCTTTGTTTTCAGTAAAAGCCTTGTATGCTTCATTTATTAATTCCTCAATGTGAGATTTTATACCAGTGCTCTTATTTACAAGATATCTTTTTGTTTGCTCTATAATCTTTGTCAGATCCATTGGTACGCCATAAAATGAAAAAGGCACTATATCACTGTCAACAATTCCTGATACGTGGGAAAACGGTCCTACAGTCTTACCGCTCATTATTGAAGTATTTATAGAGGTTCTTACAAAATCACCGATAAAAGCTCCTACCTTTATTTTGCCGGTATCAACTTTTTTCCTGCCATTAAAAACTCTAACTGTTCCATAAGTATTTTTTAAATTGCTTGTAGTGGTTCCTGCTCCTAAATTTGAATGACTGCCTATATAACTGTCCCCTACAAACCCGA
>JAGDXJ010000048.1 GCA_023256355.1 Nitrososphaerales archaeon
CGTATGGGAAGCAATAAAGCTGCTGAAGGTGTCAAGGATAGATCATGGATACCATCTGTTTGAAGACGAGAATCTTGTAAATTATGTTGCAAAGAACAAGATACCGATAACAATGTGTCCTCTTGCTAGCGTAAGCGTTGAGTATTTTAAAGATATTAAGGATATGCCTATAAAAAAGGCTCTTAACAACGGTATAATAGTATCAATTAACTCAGACGATCCAGCGTATTTTGGCGGTTACATAAATGAAAATTATAACGCTGTAAGCAAATCTTTTGAAATAAGTTATTCAGAAATAAAAAATATAATTAAAAATTCTTTTATTTCGTCTTTCTGGGATGACAAAAACAAGAGGAAATACTTAAAAATGTTCAATGAAACTTAAACTAACACCAATAAAAATATTAGATTATATACGTAAAAATTTTAATAATCCATGAAAAATACGTTGAAAATTTTTGGGAAACCTGAAATTTATCATATAGCTACAGCTTGAAAAATTCCATTCCGCGCATTATTTTTGCATCGTATATTTATTACCTAACTCCTCAATTTTTAGGTAATATGTCAGTCTCCAATTTCTGAACTAACTGTTCCACCTTCTTTGGTATCTCGCTTAGCCCGGTGCTGCCATCTGAATACTTCACCATAAATACTCTGGAGAGCTCAAACAGCAGCTCATTGACAGATACGTCCCCTACAAGACCTTTCTTCCTCAACAGGTTCAATGCAGCATAGTAAAGGTAAAGGGAAACAAAAGATATGAAGAAATAGCCCCTCAATGCGTAATCGTCTGAAAGGTATGACTTGTCATCCTCGAGTTCATCCTTCATAGCGTCAAAAGCCTGCTCAACGCCTTCCCTCTGCTTGTACAGCAGGTAAACTTTTTTCCCATCTACATTCATGGATGAAAGGACCGGTATCTTTCCAAGAACGTTCTCATCAATTTCAACTTCTATCCCATTTACTGCCATTTCTATAAGGTTTGAATGCTCTTCACCTTTCAGCTTAACGTCCTCGAAAAGGTAAAGGTATATTCCTTCATCAACCTCCTTCTTGCCCCACCTTATTCCTCTGTGATGGTAAACGAATTTGCCGTTCATAGGAATGGAATAATCTATGAGCGTTGAAGTCCTCCTCAACTGCTGGACAAAGCCTATTTCCATTTCCTTCATCTTTTTCACGTTCTCCATTGATAAGAACCCCCTGTCTGTGACTACCGTGTAGGATTTCAGGTTGAACTCTTCCAGAACAGAAGAAAAGTACTTCACATCTCTGACAGATCCTGGCATGGTCTTCAGCATGACTGGACCATCCGTTAACAGCAAAGCGAAGTTGACCCGCTTCAGGTTAAGGTGGTCTCTATTGTACCCCTTTTCTGCAAGCCTCAGGTTTACCGATTCTGAGAATATGGAAGAAAGGTCAAGAAATATGACCGAGTTTTTCTTTATAAGAGAGCTGAAGAAGCCCCTCTGAGATGTCCAGTCCGAGCCTATATCTCTCAGTTTTTGCGCAGCAGTGTTGGGCGAAAGGTTTGCGTCTAATTCCTCTGAAAGGTAAAGCTTTTCCCACGCAGATTCGGCGTACTTTAAAGGAGTTGGCCTTAATGCCCTTATGATCGAAAGAGCTACTATTTCCTTCCATGAATCTGGAAAGTATTTTCTTAAACCCTGAATTATGTCCTGCATAAGCTCCCAAAGGAGCCTTGCGTTACCGTATTCAAATACACTCCTGAGGACAGCTTTTTTCTTTGGCTCAAGCCCGTTTCGCGTTATCTTTCCCAGGTATTCCCCTGATACCTTCCTTGCCCTTTTCTTTTCGGGATCATACACGCTTGAGACCCTATATGCATAGTAGTTGTTTCCGTTCCGCTTAACTTCAATCGGCCCATAACTTTTCTTAAGCCCGTTTGCCACGTTCCTAACTCATTCTTCCATATTACCTAATAGGTAATATGTATTAATAAACGTATATGCGCCGAGCTTTAACAATGAAATGATTGAGGTTGTACTGCCGCAACATATACAAATAACACATATCACCTAAAAATTGAGGAGTTAGGAATAAAAAATTATGATTGTGTAATTTTTGATTTATTAATTTTTTGTATAAAAAATGCTTTTAGCACAAGACTTTTTTTAGGTTTATATAAAATTAAGTTTATATATTTCTTTCTATTAGATTATTATCGATGAGAGGAAAAGAAAAGTCTGTAGGAAAAGTGACCGTGGCAATAATCGTTGTGATCGTGATAATCATCGCAGGTCTAGGGGGTTATTACTATTACCTTTCAACACTTCCTAAGCCAGTTACAATGACTATAATGGTAGACAGCGGAAGTGAGACGCAACAGTACCTTACAATGGTAGCTAAAGATTTTGAGGCTTCCCATCCGTACGTTACTATAAACATAGAGGGTGTTGGATTTTCAGACATGGTAACTACTGCCTTAACCGCATTAAAGGATAAAGCATCTCAGCCTGCTATAATCATGTTTTACCCATCACAGGCTCCAGACCTGGCGCCGTATCTCGCAAACTTGCAGCAATATAATAGCATAATAAATCTTTCTAACATGATCTATTCAGAACAACAGCAAGGTGGATTTTATTATGCGCCAAATGGTACAATAATTAGCGTTATAGGCGTTCCTATACACAGCGTGTTCGGCTACGTACTAGGATACCAAAAGAGCATATTTGAGAATGCAACTTTAGCTTCTGAATTTGAAAAAGAGTATGGCTTTGCATTTAATCCAACAAACCTTACATCATGGACCCAACTTTATGATATAGCAAGCTTCCTTAATCAGACCCACGTAACTCAGTATGCGCTACTTATGCCCGATAGTTCTCACCATGCTGATATAGACATGATAATGCCTTTGCTTGAGTATTATGGTCTTAAGGACAATATACCTGGCTTTGTTCCTGAACCTCCTGGATACTACACATTAATGATGAACCTAAACGGAAGATGGACAACAGCGTTTAATAATACTGCAGGAGTTGATGCTTTGATGATATGGGACAAGCTAATACAGTTCGAGCCGCCTCTTTCTGTTCAGCCTATAGGGTATGATCAGCAAGAGCACTTCCCTGAAACAGGTGAATACGCGATGTTTATAATGTGGACAAGCTTCATACCTGATTATGAAGCAAGTACTTCTAAGATAGCAGGCAATCTAGGAATAGCGCTTTTGCCTGGAGGTATGACCGGTGAGGCACCAACTTTCTTGGGCATTAATCCATACGGTCCAAATCCAAAGCTAGCAGCCGAATTTATAGCTTTTGCAATGTCTGATACAGAATACGAAAAAGGAATAGAGTCAATTGGATACATACCTGGAACCTATACTGGAATAAAACTAGCAGCTGAAAACTCAAACCTTACTTGGCTTAGGCCATTCTATCAGTTTGCATTAACTGCCAAAGTACCTGTTTTGCAGGCTGCTGCTATACCGGTAATAGGATCTTTAACAGGAACGCTCATACCATACTTCAACACAGAAGTTTATAACTTTATGACATCGTCTCATCCAACACCGGCCCTAGCGATGCAGGACCTTCAGACAGCAGCGTATGAATGGATGACATACATAGAACAGCAGCACATAACGCTGTAATTTTTTATCCCCGCTTATACGGGGCAAAGTTTTTATTTTTTTATTTTTTAGTATTAACCCATGACGCTGGGAACATCTTATAATTTTGAATGTGGCGATATCTCAACCCAGCAATCAAGAGAGTTTTTCATAAAAAAAATTAAAGACAGCAAGGTAGAAGATACGCATAAGGAGGCCGTTTAAATGAAACCCATTGAAAAATGGGCAGGGCTTTTAGCGCTACCGGCCATAATATATTTTTTGATATTTACGGTTTACCCGATAATAGGTAATGTAATTTTAAGCTTTCAGAAAGAGACATTTACAGGCGCACTAGTGTGGGCGGGGTTTTATAATTATCACACCATTCTTGTGGATCCATTTTTTGGCTTGGTTTTTAAAAACACAATATTTTATATGGTCACAGTGCCGTTCATAGATTTAGCGCTGGCTATACCTCTGGCAGCAATTTTAAAAAGAACTGACAGCAAGGTACTTTTGCTCCTTGTCCTTTTGCCAGCATTTATTCCTTTTGTTACTGCAGCAGTAGCTTGGGAACTAGTTCTAAACCCGTTCTACGGCCCTGTATACTACTTTGCGAGGTTTAACTGGTTTAAAACAATATGGATGATAGTTATAATGGACGTGTGGGAAAGCCTCCCTATGTCGGCGCTCTTTTTATATGCAGGTCTAAAGTCTATACCACCTGAGATAGAAGAAGCGGCAAAGGTAGACGGCATTAGGGGAATAAAAAAGTTGATGCAGGTTGATCTACCATATATTTTACCCAACATTCTTATGTCTCTTGTTCTCGCTATAATTTTTGCCACATTTACTTTTGATCCAATATTTGTAACACAGGGGGAGGTGCCCCCGATGTCCAACGTAGACTTGGCATATTATTCATACCAGCAGTTCTTTACAGGCTTGATAGGATACGCTGCTGTCCTTATAATAATAATGAGCGTCATGTCAACAATTATGTCTTACGCTTTTGTGAGAGTGCTCAGGGGAGGTCCTTCAAACAGGCCAGCAAAGAGGACGACCTCAAGATGGCAGAGTCTCGCTTCTAAATTCCCGAATTTAGAAGTCCCTAGGCCTGTTGTATGGATCGTAGCTTTAATTTACCTTATATTTTTCCTGTTTCCGATGGTATGGATATTTTTAGAATCCATAAAGACTTCAGCTCAGATCTTTCAAATACCACCTGTAATAATTACTACAACACCATCTATTTCCCATTATGTATCTGCAGTTATACAGGGGATGCCGTTCCTTATATCAAGCCTTATTACCGCTGTTGGAGTAATGCTGATAACTATATTTATAGGTACGCCGGCGGCTTTCGCTATGTCAAGGTACAACTTCGGAGGTGATAAGCTCCTCATATACGTCCTGTTTGTATATACTTTACCTTCAATAATATTTATGTTGCCGCTTTACGAAATAATGAATGCGCTTCATTTAATAAATACGTTCTGGGCGCTCATACTTACTTACCCAGTTTTTGTTCTCCCGGTTGTTATATGGTTAAGCTATAATTTCTACAAAAACTTTCCAAAGCACGTTGATGAAGCGGCACAAGTAGATGGAATGAACCTAGTGTCAGCATTTTTTAGAGTTATACTTCCTATGAGCATGGACGGCGTTATGATAGCGATTTTATACTCATTCATAATATCTTGGGGGGCATTAATATTCCCTCTAGTACTCACTTATTCGCCTTTCTCTATGAACCTCGCTGCGCCTTATGGAGCACAAACTTATTCTATATTTATAGGAGCTACTCTAGGGCACGAGTCTGTTCATTATGGCTCTTTAGCGGCAGCATCTGTAATAAGCCTGATACCCCCTGCAATACTGTTATATATGATGAAGGACAGACTTGAGCGTATGTACAGAGTAGGGGGTGCAAAGGGATGACAGAAATACTTGTGCTTGAAAACGTAGTAAAAAAGTTCGGTAAAATAGTTGCCCTAAACGTTGACAGATTGGGTATAGAAGAAGGGACCTATAATGTAATATTAGGCCCTTCTGGAGCTGGTAAAAGTACTATGTTAAGGATAGTGGCTGGGCTTGACTATCCCGATTCTGGGAAAATATTTTTAGAAGGCAAGGACATAACAGACAAGCCTCCATGGGAAAGAGATATAGGTTTTGTTTTTCAAAATTATGCGCTTTATCCTCATATTACTGTGTATGATAACATAGCTATGCCGCTCAGGGTGAAAGGGCTAAAAGAAGAAGAAATAAAACAGAGAGTAACTGAGGTATTAAAGATAATGAGTATAGAAGAGCACATAAACAAATACCCAAGGCAGCTAAGCGGCGGACAGCAGCAAAGGGTAGCTCTAGCGAGGGCTATTATAAAAAGGCCAAAGCTTCTTTTGCTTGACGAACCGCTTTCAAACCTTGACGCAAAGGTCAGGATAGAACTTAGAAGCTATTTAAAATCTTTGCAAAGACAGCTCAACATAACAGCGTTACATGTTACTCACGATCAGTCAGAAGCGATGGCAATAGCTGATAATCTTGTAATACTGCACGATGGTGCTGTAGAACAAGTTGGATCACCAAAGGAAGTTTATGAAAATCCAAAAACAACGTTCGTTGCTACGTTTATAGGAATGCTTAACGTGCTACCAGCTTCCGCATTTAAATTAACAGATGGTTTTGACGCCCTTGGCTTTAGGCCTGAAAACGCTGAAATAAGTGAAAATAAAGTAGAGGGAGCTATAGAAGGTGAAGTAAAATATGTAGAGTACCAGGGCGATGAGACAATCATCTATGTTGATGTAGAAAATAACAGCATTAGAATTAGAGACAGAGAAAACAGGTTTTTTGAAGCAGGAAAGAAAGTATACATAAAAATCAAAAAGGCGTTTGCGTTTAAAGATGGAAAAGTTGTAAAAGTTGTTGAACTTTCATAAAAAACAAATAGTATTTTTTCTTTTTGAGACGATTAACTAAATTATAGATAAAATGCTTTTTTAATCATAAACGTAAAAACCTATATATGGAAAAATTTGGTTTTTATTGATTTAAAAATTAAAAAACGCTAACCAAAGCTTAAAACTCAACTTTTACTTAAATCTTAAAAATTATAAAACATTTGTATAATTCTTATAAAATTTTTAGCCATCTGTTTAGTAAAATTTAATAACGCGGTTCTTCTAAACACTGTTAGCTATGGCCAGCGATAGTAAAGAAAAAATTGATGTTGCTAGGCGTGATTTTATTAAAATAACAGGTAGCGCGATCGTTGCTGCAGGCCTTGTTTATGCAATTGGTGCTGCAGAAGGCAAGTTTTCCTTTAACCTTTTAGCTTTACAAACAGATTATGAGCAACCTTTGCCAGGTTATTCTTATACATACTCTCCAACTATGTGCGGGATATGTTCTTCTGTGTGTGATGCCCTTGTTTATGTAGAGCAAAAAGGAAATTATATAAGGGCTGTAGAAATAGATGGAAATCCAAACTCAACGCTAAACTACGGGAAGCTCTGCGCTAGAGGCAGAAGTGGAACCATGATAACTTATAACAAAGACAGAATAAAAAAGCCACTTATCAGGACCGGTCCAAAAGGCACATGGGCTTTTAAGGAAGCTACTTGGGACGAAGCTATAAGCTACATAAAGCAGAAGATGCAGGAGCTTAATGTACAACCATGGGAAATAGCTATGGGAGGCGGAGCTATACCTTGCGCAAACTACAGGCCGGAGCTTATCCCATTTATGATGGCTTCGCAGATACCGAACATGGCTGGCAGCCCGATGCAACCTTGTCTGTTCGGGGAACAGCTCGGGATAAACCTTACGGTCGGCAGTTTTGACGCCCACGGTCTTGATTTGGTTGATGATTTTGAATATTCGCCAGTAATTGTTTTATGGGGAAGCAACGGAAACCCGGCAGGAGTATTCGTTAATAAAGGGGCTAGGTTTGGGAAAGGTCTTGAAAACGGCGCCTATGTTATTGTTATAGATCCACGTGTAAGCGAAGCTGCATCAAAAGCCGATTTATGGATTCCCGCAAAACCGGGGAGTGACTTGGCTTTAGCTATGGGACTTATAAATTACTTGATAGAAAACAATTATTATGACGATAATTTTGTAAGGTATTACACAGATTCTCCATTTTTAGGATATGAAGAAAACGGAATAATACATCCATATGTCTCAACTTACGAAGACGGAACAGTTAAGGCGTTCAAGGTTTATGACGAAATTTCAGGGAAGATAGTTGATGTGCCCCCCTACACAAACACCAACGCTTATACCGTTGATGGAAGAAGGATAATCCCTGCCCTTCACGTATCGGGTCTCCAAACTCAAGACGGAAAAACTTTAAAAACCTTCTTTATGTTTCTTTCAGATCGTGTTTCAAGTTTCAGCATAGATTATGTATCAAAGCTTGCTGATGTAGATAGCTCTCTCATAAAGCAATTTTATAACAAAGTTGCAATGGCGTCTCCAGTAGAAATAGGGACAGGGCTTAGAGGATCTCAGGGCAGCTATACAACTCAGTGGAGAAGGGCCACAGCTATAATAATGGCTCTGAAGGGCAGCATAGATGTAAGGGGAGGATGGTTATACAGCGGCGCATGGAGGGAGTCAGCTTACCAGCTTTATCAGGCTTATAATTCTGCAGTAAGCTCGGGCAAGATAAAGCCAGGGATACTTATACAGAGACCTGAAGTTCTGATGTCTGTGCCAGTAATGAACTTACCCGGTCAGATGATGGAATATGTTGCTACAGCTCTGGTGTTTAACAATCCTAACTTCTGGCAGCACGGTCATCCTTCCGTAGCAGCCGCTTATAACTCAACCTTAATTTCTCAGGGCTTAAAGCCAGCAGCAGCGTATTCACTTTTCCCCGATACGGGTATATATGAAGCTATTAATAACAAGGTTCAGTGGAACAACCAGCCTTATAACATAAAGATGATTATGACTTGCTGCGTAAATCCAGCTAAGGATATGCAGGAATCAGAGTGGAAAAAGATACTTAGCAACACATTTGTTGTCATGATAGACGTCTTACCTACTGATACAACGCTTTATGCAGACGTAATACTGCCTGATGCAACTTATATAGAAAGGGACGAACCGATAACGGACAGAGGAGCTACCCCCGATTCTGGTTACAGAAAGAGGTGGCAGGCTGTTCCTCGTGTTTACCCGTATGCAATACCTGAGCTCGATACTTTTGTTTTGCTTTCCTACGAGCTGGGTTTCTTTAACGAATACATAACTGTCATGGCAAACGCCCTCGGACTACCTGCAGACCAGCTTATCGCTGCCATGCAGAAAGAAATGCAGCCATACCTCAACCAGCTTAACTCTACCGGCATTTATCCTGTTTGGGGAGAATTTACGGGCAAGGCGTTCAACGATGTTCAGAGCGCTATAATTGCCTCAAAGTTGAACGTAGAACCCGAAGACGTAATGAATCAGCTCAAGACTCAAGGGGTAATAACGGTCAATACCTGGGATGATTATGTACAAAATAACATGAGGGTTCCATGGAACGTACCTGCAGGGCTACCAACTGGAAGGATAGAAGTTTATTCAACTATACTTTATTACTATGTGGTTAAAAATTTCGGTTATGACAGGACTTGGGATCCTTTAATCCAGTACGTCCCCCCTGACTGGAATGGTGGATACGCTATAAGCCCGGGAACTTATCAGCAACCTTCAGCTCCATATAATGATCCGGCTTTTAGGCCAACACCCCCAGAGTTCTTCCATGTAGAATACAAAGTACCGCAGATAGCATACATATATACAGCAGACATTCCAGTACTATACGCCTTGACTTCGAACAGCTATCATAAGAACATACTCCAGTACATATGGATGAACAAAGACGTAGCGAAAAGCATGGGTCTGAACGAAGGGGACTGGATAGTTGTAACGAACAACATAACAGGCGCACAGATAGCAGCTAGAGTGCATTTAACTGAAATGATAAGACCCGATACAATAGGTGTGCCCATGCCATGGGGGCAGTCAAATCCGGCCCAG
Organism: Nitrososphaerales archaeon; assembly: GCA_023256355.1. Lineage (GTDB taxonomy): Archaea > Thermoproteota > Nitrososphaeria > Conexivisphaerales > UBA164 > CAYFFZ01. The sequence continues at coordinate 9,632 of JAGDXJ010000048.1, forward strand.
AGCTATTCTATAAACTCTCTAGACAGCTTTGGCAACAAGGCTGTAACAGAAATCTGGACAAAGAGCTACGACCCGCTGACAGGTCACAGGATGATACAGCAGTTTACGGTAAATGTTAGAAAGGCTACAGCCGCAGAAATAAGCCAGTTTACGGCTGCGGCTGAAGTTTCGACAGAGCTGCCTTCTCAGGAGAGCACAGCTCCAAATTATACTAATTCTACTAATGGAGGTGCGTAGAAAAAATGAGTCAGCAAAACCCCTATCAGGGCTTTAAGAACACAGGAGAATGCAATCACTGGGGAATGGTCATAAAGGTAGACCAGTGTATGGGATGTGATGCATGCGTTGCCGCATGCACTCTTGAAAACCAGACCCCATTCTGGAACGAGCTCTGGAGGACTCATGTAGAAGATTATGAACTTGGGGATTATCCGAACTCGCAAAGGGTCTTTTTACCAAGGCTTTGCATGCAGTGTGAGAATCCACCTTGCTATTATGTCTGCCCAACAGGTGCAACTCAGATAGTTGATGGTGGAATAGTCGTAGTTGACGAGTACAAATGCATAGGCTGCCAGTACTGTGTTGAAGCATGTCCTTTTGGCGCGAGGTATATGTATACTTATGAAGATATTGAAAAATCTAAAGAATACTATGGAGAAAACACAATACATGTTGTCCCCCATGTCGACAAATGCACCTTCTGCTATGGAACGGCGCCAGACGACACTAACACGCCAGCCTGTGTAAGGACATGTGTAGGAGGAGCAAGAGTGTTCGGGTGCCTTGACGATCCAAACAGTGAAGTTTCAATACTGTTTAATACCGGTCAGGCTGTGGAAATAAATCCAGAGCTTGGTGTAGGATCTAAGGTAAGGTACATTTTTGGAAAACAGCAGGGCAGGTACGTTGAAAACGGAGGTGAAGAATAAAATGAATTCAGGAAAGAAAGTAGCTGTGGCTGTTATTTCGATCGTGCTCATACTTATAGCTCTAGGAATGGCTTATTACGGCTACAAGCTTGATCAGGTTGAAGAGCAGGTTTTTGACGTACCGTGGGGGCTTGACGTCGTTGGCTATACCTTCTTTGCGCTGATGGCGACTGGTTCAAGCATAGTTAACAGCGTATACACGATATTTGGTTACAACGGGCCGAATGGAGAGTACAAAAAGATAATAAAATACGGGGTATGGTTCTCTCTATCTACAATATTTTCAGCTTGGCTGCTCGTACTTTTAGGCATATACAAGCCTTTTGACTTTTACTATATACTGCTGTTCTTCAGGATGTCTTCAAGAATAGCCTGGATGGCAGCATTCTACACATTCTTCGCTCTAATGCTAGTCATAGAGCTTCTCTATATGATACTTGTTGAGTCATGGGACCTGCTTAGAAGGATAAAGTACTTAGAGCTTGCTATAGCTATTCTCGTACTTATAGCCACGATAGCAGTGCACAGCAACCTAGGTGAAGTATTCGGGAGCCTAATTTCTATGCCTGCCTGGTACGGTCCTTGGCTGGCTCTTTACTTTATAATGAGCGCCATTATGCTTGGTGCCGCAGGACAGTCTCTTTTCATATACGTAGTTAAACACAAAGACAGCAACCTGAAAGCTTTTATGAGTCGTTACTACAGCGAAGTTTACCTTATATCGATACCTTCATATTTGATGTACTTGACTTGGATCATAATATCAGCATGGTATAGCAGAGAAACCGTATGGCCCGTTTACCAGACTCTGCTTTTTGGAAGCGAAGCCGTAATATTCTGGGGGGTAGAAATGGTGCTTGGAATATTCATACCTGTTGCCCTTGCTGTTTACGGATACATGAAAAAGAGCTCTTGGGCAGCCATAACAGCTGCTGTTCTTTTGATAATAGGTGGTTTTATGAGCAAGTACTCTCTGATAGTACTGCCGCAAGAACTGAGACCTTACGTGTGGCTTACTTTACAGATATCAAGCTACTCTTATTTCCCGCCAACCGGGCTTCTGATGATGTTCATAGGAGCATGTATACTCTGGCCTAGCCTGTATGCACTTGGAGCCTTGATATTCCCCTTGGAAGAAGGAGAAAAGCCAAAACACCTCTGGATATTTAAGTGAAACAGATGGTTTTTTCTGATTATTTTATTAATTCTACAAAAAATAAGATAGGCATTTTAAAACACGGTTGTGAACATAATCCTTCAGGGGAAGTAAAAACATGCGATTCAGCAGAGCTTGCCGATTTTATAAAAAGGCTTAACATAAACGGATTGATAATTATAGGAATTTATGATGAGGCCCATTTAAAACTTTATAGGGAAGCCGCGCTGAAAGCTGGTCTAAACCCGCTACTCTTAAGGGTTGTTGATTATAGATGGGGAGATGAAGCCATAGCGCAGAATACTGTTATGTTAGAGCGTAACTTTGTTGCTGATAAAGCTCAGGAAATAGACATTACATTGCCCCTTAGCAGGAGAGAGGTAATAAGGGGAGCGGTAAAGGTTGGCAAGGACAGGGTTGATAAGCCCGTTTACATATCTGATTACTGCGGTTATCTTTATAGGGAATGTACAGTTTGTCAGGATACTTGTCCTTACAACGCAATTACCGTTGACAAAAAGAGTGGAGTAAAGATAGACTATGAAAAATGTACAGCGTGCGGCCTATGCGTTGCTTCTTGTCCAGAAAGCGCGCTACAGTTTCCTTCTGCGCCGCAGCGTTCAATATTTGACCTATCAACTTTAAAAGGAAACAAAACGATTTCTTGCTATAAAGATAAAGGAAACTCGATAAAGTTACCTTGCATAGCGATGCTTTCTTTAGAGGATCTTTTAGCTTTGAGAAGCTCTGGAGAAGTTTATCTTAGATGCGTTGGTTGCGAACTTGAGAAGAACCTTGAAAAGTTAAAACAAGATGTAAGGACCGTAAATTCAGTGATAGGGGGGATAAAGTTTGAAATAAGGAAGAATACAGAGGAGTCTGTAGAACCTGCACCATTTACTATTAGACTTGATAGCGTTGAGAAGCGTTCAGATTTAAGTAAGAAATTTACAGAGAATAAACTCAAAGACATTCTATCTTACGATGTTAAAGTTGATGACTCATGCACCTTATGCGAAGCATGTGCAAAGTGGTGCCCAGTTTCTGCTTTGAAGATCGAAAACATAGATGGCCAGGAAGCGCTAACGTTTGATCCTGAGCCGTGTATAGGCTGCAATATTTGTATAAACGTATGTCCTGTGTCTTCAAAAGATGGATCTGGAAAGGCTATTAAGGTAAATAGGGGAAAGAGTGAAAAGAAAGTGCTGGCAAAGGATTATTTGGTAAAGTGCAGAGTCTGTGGAGCTCCAGTCGGATCAAGGAGATCGTTAAACCACATAAAAAAAGTTATGAAAAAACAGGGAATGGAAGTTGATGATGAGTGGCTTGAGCTATGTCCAAAGCACAGGTCTGAGTACGCTGCAAAAAAGCTTTTAGGACCTAATTCGCAGTTTAAACCGAGAGGCAGCGTGAAGGATGACTGAATACAGATCTGTATCAGCAGATTACAGATTGTTTTCATATATTTTGTTAGGACCAAGATATAGGGATAATTTAAAAGAATTTTTAGAGTATGTAAAAGATAGGCCATATTATGAAGAAACAAAGAAAATTTATGAAATACTCGTGAGCCAAGATATGGACAAGCTTCTAACTGAATATACTTCATGCTTTGTTAACGATTTCAGAGAGCTAAAGTGTCCGCCTTATGAATCATGGTATATTCAAAAAACGATTTATGGAAGCGTACTGGAGAAGCTTATGGCTAGCTATTTAAAATACGGTCTAAACGTTCAGAAAGAATTACCTGACCATGTTTCAACAGAGATGGAGTTTACATCATTTCTTTATTTTGTTTCCCTTGATAAAGAAGGGGACGAATTTGTAAGCTCTCATATACTAAGATGGGTTCCTAAGCTAGCAAATGATATAAAGGAAAACTTCAAAGGGGAGTATACGAAGCTGATAGGAATAGCTTTAGAAAAGTTCATGATAAACGAACGGAATAGGATTTCAAAAGCAAAATCAAATACGAATTTATAGATCATCTTTATAAAGCTTAAAATCTCTAAACGGAATTCGATCAAAACTTATAAAGAATCAAAGGTGAGTTTTTTTATGGATTATGATTTCTCGGTTAAGGCCGAGTACGCATATGTTTCTCCTCCTGGAATCGATGAAAAACTGATAGAAGAAATTTCAAGGCAGAAAGACGATCCTGTATGGGTTGAGGATATCAGAAAAAAGGCATTAAAAGAATTCTTAGAATCGCCTATGCCAAGATGGGGGCCTGATCTCAGAGGTTTAGACCTCAATAATCTTATATATTATATAAAACCATTAAGCAAAAGGGCCTCATCTTGGGAAGAATTACCACCTTCAATAAGAGAGACTTTTGAAAGATTAGGGGTGCCAGAAGCAGAAAGAAAATTTTTAGCGGGTGTTGGAGCACAGTTTGAATCTGAAATGGTTTACCACAATATGAAAAAGGAACTTGAGTCCCAGGGAATAATATTTGCAGCAATGGACGAAGCCGTAAAGGAATACCCGGAACTTGTAAGACCATATTTCGGAAAGGTTGTGCCCATAGGGGACAATAAATTTTCAGCCTTAACTTACGCTGTTTGGGGAGGGGGTAGCTTCCTCTATGTCCCAAGAGGCGTAAAGCTTGAAAAACCAGTCTATGCATATTATAGAATGAACAGCTCAAACGAAGGGACCTTTGACAGGACGCTCATAGTTGCAGAAGAAGACAGCTATGTACATTATATAGAAAACTGTACAGCTCCGAGATATTCTGAAGCTTC
>JAGDXJ010000058.1 GCA_023256355.1 Nitrososphaerales archaeon
CAAAAAATTCTGAAGATGAAAAAAGGGTTTTGATATACATAAAACCGGTTAAAGTCATAGCAAATTTCTGAAATGAAAGCCAGCTCACTTGCAGGCCTGATAAGGGTCTGGACACTTCCGATGACGGTTTCCCTTATTTTGCTTGGCGCTTCTTACGCATCATTCCTGGGCCTTAAGGTAAACCTTGTGATGCTCCTGCTGGCGCTTTTTGGATCACTGCTGCTCCATGCAGGGGCAAACGTGCTCAACGATGTCAACGATGTGGTTAAAGGTGTAGATTCACCGGAAAGCCCTACGGCAGCCTACAGGGAACATCCAGTGCTGCGCGGTGAAATAGGAAAGCGCTCAGCCGCCATGCTTTCTTACTTGCTTGTAGCATCGGGGCTTCTAACAGGAGCTGTTGTTTCATTTTTAACAGGACCCGCAGTCTTTCTGCTGGAGCTTGCAGGAGCCCTTGCGCTTTTTTCTTATAACGGACCAATTCTTGATCTAAAGGCTAAAGGTATGGGTGAATTTCTGGTTTCTACAGTCTGGGGACCGCTCTTTGTAATGGGAGGGTTTTCTGCATCAGCGGCAGGCCGGTTAAGCTTTTACGCGTTTCTTATATCCATACCGTCAGCTCTGATAATGATGGCGGTCATTTATTCGAACAACTACAGGGATATAGAAACCGATATCGCCGCAGGAGTCAGATCTTTTGCTTACAGAACCCGTTCACGATCAAATTTTATATATGCCGCGTGCATTTTCGGGGCTTACGCGCTGCAGCTTCTTTACATTATCCTTGGCATTATTCCTTTATCGACTCTCGTGGGCTTTTTTACAATTCCTTACGCAGCATTTCTTCCAAAAAAGTTCAGCAAAAAAGCTGTGGACATAGATGCAAAGACAGGGTTACTGTTTACAGCTTATAACTTTCTTGTAATAGCGGGCTTAGTTGTTTAAAAATGCGGCATAACTTTTGATGCTATGGTTCTTATGACGCTCATCCTCATCTGATGGTCTATACCCGGGAAGCTGAGCTTTATCATCAGCTCTGTGGCCCCCAGTTCCTTTTCGTACTTTTCTATTTCTCTTATAGCAAGATCTGGCTTGCCTACGATCATCCTGCTAAGGACCTGATCCTTTATTTCGTCATAGGAAACCTTACGCGGATCTATCTCATTACCATCAGAGTCCTGCAGGTGTCCCCAAGCGTAGTAATCTTCTCTGTACGATTCCAGCATCAGATCCTTAGCCTTTTCAACCTCGTCATCTTTTTCGGATATAAAGACTTCTCTTCTGAGCGGAAAATCTGTGACCGTCTTCCCTGCTTTCTTTAGCTCCTCCATATAAGCCTGCATCCTCTTTTTAAGCACGTTTATATCTGTTACAGGATCCATTATCCATGCCTCACCCCGGCGTGCGGCCTTCCTTACAGCTTCCTCGCTCTTTGCAGCTATCCATACAGGTGGTCTGGGTCTCTGTACAGGCCTGGGGTAAACCCTGAGCTTAAAACCTTCAGCCTGTACGGCTTCCCCTTCAAGCAGCTCTTTCACCTTCTTCAGCTTTTCTTCGTATACCTTTGCCCTCTGCTTAACATCAACTCCGAATGCGGCAAATTCCTCGGGCCTGTATCCCAGCCCGACCCCGAGAATTGCCCTTCCCCCGCTTATAACGTCAAGCACGGCAGTCTGTTCAGCTATTTCAAAAGGATTATGAAGCGCGAGGACTATTATGTTGGTCCCGAGTTTAACCCTTTCTGTAATTGACGCTGCTGCCGAAAGAGCTAGAAATGGCGCCGGACTCCACCCGTCTTCAGAAAAGTGATGCTCACCGACATACACCGCAGAAAATCCCAGCTTTTCTGCTTCCTTTACCTCTTTCAGATAATCGCGGTACTCCCTGTCCCAGGAACCTTTTGATTGAAGGGTATAGTGCAGCGAGAACTTCACTTTAGCTCTACGCCCTTGGTTTCAGGTATGGTAAGTATTGAAACAGCAGCTATTATGAAAAGTACTGAGAAGAACCCTATAACGCCTGATATTTTAAAGAGCGGTGCCAGAACACCGATTATAAGGGGCGCTATACCTCCAAAACCTCTGCCGGTGTTGAATATGAAGTTTACAGCTGTGGCCCTCGCGTGCGTTGGGTATGGCTCAGAAAAGAGGGCGCCAAAAGTTGTAAAGTATGAGTTTATAAAGAAGCCCATAAGGTAAGACGCTATCATTACCTGGGCCACTGTCCTCGAAATTGCAAAGTATATCACAGCAAAAGTTATGCCTATAAAGCCAAGAAATATGGCAACTTTTCTGCCGACTACGTCAGCCAAGAATCCGAAAATTATCATGCCCAGCATGGTCATTACGTCAGTTACCAGAAGTATGTATATGGTTTTGACAAAGTGTATGTGGTACTCTGTCAGAAGAGCTGATGGCAGCCATATCATAACCCCCCAGTACCCGAGCTCAGCCACTATCGCCACTACCAGGAAAACTATTGTAAACTTCAGGTATTCCCTTCTGAAAAGCTCTTTAATCTGAAATTTTTTCCTCTCGCTCTCAGTAGTCCTCTCCTTCCAAACTGGAGATTCAGGAAGCCTGAACCTGTAGTAAGCAGCTACAAGCGCAGGAAGTATGCCTATAAGATACATGCTCCTCCAGCCAAACGCAGGCATAAGAACAAGCCCGAGAACAGTTGCAAGCATAACTCCCAGCGTCCACCCAAGAGAAACTATGGTTGAACCCATTCCTCTCCATTTTGCCCTGAACGCTTCCGACATCAGCGTCATGCCTATGCCGTATTCCGCTCCTGTACCAACTCCGCTCAGGAACCTGAATAAAGCTATGAACGCATAGCTTGGAGCTACCGCAGTTAAAGCTGTGAAAACAGAATATATCAGTATAGAGTATGTAAAGGTCCTCACCCTGCCGAACCTGTCCGCAAGTATTCCAAAAACATAACCGCCTGTAACCATGCCGGCCGCCTGTATAAATCCCAGGAGCCCTTCCTCAGCTGATGTAAGGGAAAACGCAAGCGCTATAGCAGTAAGAGTTAATGAAAGTATGTACGTATCGAGACCATCCAGCATATAACCAAGAAAAGAAGCTAAGGTAGCCCTAGCTTCATAGTTTTTTGGGACATCTAACTTTTGCATTTTATGCATGGATGAGGGCTGGACTAGATAAACTTTTCTTCTGAGAAGCTCAATTTTTGTTACTTTTATGACTGTAAACGAAAAAACATAGCCTGATAAATATCATTTCAATAAAATATGCTGAAATTAATTTAAATGCCAGGCATGTTAATTGCTGTTTCTTTACTGTTTTGCGACCAGCTCTGGCAAATCATGAGCCATCTTTTACAGACTTAAAATAAAAAGGGCTATCATGTACGTACCCAATACAAAAAGAACTGCAGCAGATGCAATCCTGATGAGCTTTTCAAGTTTTACAGATTTTTTGCCAACTTTTTCAATGATATACGGATAAGTAATTATCCATATCAGTATACCCGAGAAGAACCCCAGGCCCGATTGTAATCCGAACTTATCAAGCATTGCCATGCCAAACGAGATCCACCACGCTATCTGGTATGGGTTCGTTATCCCCATCGTCAGTCCCACCAGATAGCCGCCCTGAACCCTGATCTTTTTGCTTATTCTGGATCTCAGCACGAGAAACCCGAGAAAAACCGTGTAAGTTCCACCTATAACATAAAAAGGCAGTACGAATTCAGAAGGAATGAGAGTTCTTATCAGTGATACCGCAATGAAAAAGATAATGTCAGCTGTCATAGCCCCGGCTCCTACCGCTGTGCCTCTAAGCTTTGATTCTACTGAAACGGCTGCTATCATAGCGTTTACCGGACCCGGTGGAGCCGCCATGCTGAGACCTAGAGCTACCATGCTCACGTAAAAAGCTAAAAAGCTCAGGATCCCCATAACACGAGAAAAATTAAGGTATTATTTAACCTGATATGGCCAATGTTACAAAGCAGCTTTTTGCAAGGATTTTGGCAACATAAAAATAAAATTGGAATTGCTTCAGCACAAAGCAGAGAACTTTACGTTATACTTTTGCAAGCAGAATATCTAACGCTGAGCGTTTTTTGTTTGAGCGCTTTTAACCGAAAAGCTGCAACTGCAAGGCTTTGAGCTAATCGTGAAAGTCATCAAATGCGCTTTTTATCTCATCTAAAAAGCTTATATAAAATGTTCACAAGCTTATCCTGAATGACAGATCTGCTGATAAAAGATGGTTATCTTGTTTTTCCTGATCTTACTCTGAGAAGCAACGTTTATTCTGAAGATGGCGTAATAAAGGCGATAGGAAGTTCTGTTCCAGCCTCTGCAGACAGAGTAATAGATGCTTTTGAAAAATACGTTCTGCCGGGCGCTGTAGATGAGCACGTGCACTGCAGGGATCCTGGATTCACATACAAGGAGGATTTTGAAACCTGCACAGAAAGCGCAGCAGCAGGCGGGATAACGGCTGTTCTCGACATGCCGAACAACCTGCCACCCACAGACGATCCATCAAGGCTTAATGAAAAGTCTGAGATGTTCCTGAAAAAGGCTTACGTTGACTTTGGACTGTACGGCGTGCTTCACAATTCTAACATCGAAAAATTTGAGTCGATGGTAGATGCAGGAGCAATAGCGTTTAAAATCTACATGGGACCGTCAACCGGCAACATCCCCCCTCCAAACGACGGTTCTATTATTGAAGCGCTTAAAAAGTCCGTAAAGAAAAATATCACAGTTGTCTTTCATGCAGAAAATGAAAAGATTGTTGAGTTCTTTACAGAGAAGCTGAAATCCAGCGGAAGGACGGATCCCAGGGCACATATGGAAGCCAGACCAGCTATAGCTGAAGAGGAGGCGATCAGAAGGGTCTCGCTCTTTGCAGAAAGGACAGGCGCAAGGATTCTTATAGCGCACGTAAGTTCTGTTGAAGGGTTAAATGCCTTAAAAGAAGCAAAGAACTACGGCGCAGATGTTTATGGTGAAACCTGTCCTCATTACCTTTTTTTGGATGAGACAGCTTACGATAAATACGGAACGCTCGTAAAGATCAACCCCCCGGTGAGAACTGCTGCTGACAGGGAAGCTTTATGGAAAGGTATAGAAAGCGGAACCATAACAAACATCGGGTCAGACCATGCTCCTCATACTCTGGAAGAGAAATCAAAAGGTGTCTGGAACTCAGCGTCAGGAATAATAGGCGTTCAGACAGTGCTGCCGCTCATGCTGAGCGAAGCCGCAAAGGGCAGGATAACCATGAACAGGATCGTGAGCCTTCTTTCGGAAAAACCCGCAAAGCTTTTCGGCTTTTACGGGAAAAAGGGCATAATCTCGGTCAATTCTGACGCTGATTTTGTCATATTTGACCCCTCAAAAGAGTTTACGATAAAGGAAGAATGGCTTTATTCAAAGAGCAAGAATTCGCCTTTTATAGGATGGAAATTAAGGGGTAAAATAATCCTGACGCTGCTAAGGGGAAAAGAAATATACGATGGAGAGAAAGTTCTAGAAAAGAACGGGAAACAAATTAAAAGGCAACCATCATTTAACAAAATGAACGTTTGAGCTGATGCTTATTTTCTGAACAGTAACCTTTTTGTTTTTAAACCTCCATTTAACTACATAAAATATGCGTATAGAGTTTGAAATAGCTGACTGGATAAATTCCCACAGAGGCCGTTATGACCTGATGCAGAGCGGGCTTACCGGAAGGATAGACCTTTCAGAGTATTTTAATGGCTGTGGTTTTGAAGAACCAAAACAGCTTAAAAAGCTCATAGCGCAGATAAACGGAACTGACGAAGAGCTGGTTTCGCTAACCCACGGGGCAACCGAAGGTGTTGACCTTGTTGCCAAAGCTCTCAGGCTATCAGGCGTAAACGGGTTCGACAGCTTTTTACCTGAATACGAAATGCTTTACAAAGCGCCTCTTGCAGAAGGCATGGAAAGGGGAAAAAACGTGCTGTTTTTGAGCGATCCCAACAACCCCACAAGCCTGAGGGCTGAACTTCCAGAAGGTTACAGATATTACGTCATAGATGAAACGTTTCTGCAGTTCGTTACAGATCTTGACAGGGTTAAGAGACCAGTGAATTCTTTCAGAATAAACACGTTCACAAAGTTTTACGGAGGTGACGAAGTCAGGGTAGGCTATATAATATCCCCCAGCTCTGAAATAAGAGAAACGATAGAAAAGCTGCAGGGCATAACTTATGAGCCGGTATCAAAGCACAACATCTGTATTGCGAAGAAGATACTTGAAGACAACGACAGACTTAAAGAAGAAGCCAGAAGGATTTCAGCTGAAAACTTTGAAGCGGTTGAACGTTATATGGGCGAGCTAAAGTTTTACATGAACAGGAAGCCTGAGGCTGCAACTGTTGCATTCCTCGATTATTCGCGCTATTCGTCCATAAGCAGCTTTGAGCTCTGCGAAAGACTTTATGAAAAAGGCGTTTCAGCAATTCCTGCAAAATTATTTGGCTCAGAGAGCACACACATAAGGGTTGCGTATACAAGGAAAAACACAAAAGATGCAATGTCTGAGCTGGTTTCTGCGCTGGAAAACCTTGATAAACGTTCTTGAATCTTCGGTCGTTATGAACGTCTGAAAAGCTTATTAAAACATTAATCGATAAGCTTTCTGTGAAGATCCTGGCGTGGAACGTAAACGGCATCAGAAGCGCAATCAACAAAGGCCTTCTTGAGCTCGTAAATTCTAAAGAATACGATGTCATAATGCTGCAGGAAGTAAAAACAGATACTCTCCCTCTGGGCTTTGACGAAACATATAAAGCTTATCTGAACGCTTCAAAAAGAAAAGGCTATTCCGGAACTCTGACTCTGACAAAAATCAGGCCGCTTTCAGTATCTTACGGGATTGGCGAAAGTGCGTTTGATGCTGAAGGAAGGGTGATAGTTACGGAGTTCGAAGAGTTCTTCGTTATAAATGCCTACTTCCCGAATGCCCAGCACGGTCTTACAAGGCTTGACTACAAGCTTGAGTTCAACGCAAAGTTTGAGGATTTTGTCCAGAAGCTCAGATCGAAGAAGCCAGTCGTTATAGGAGGTGACTTTAATGTGGCTCACGAAGAAATCGACATAGCAAGGCCCAAGGACAACGTTAACAACGCTGGGTTTACGGAGCAGGAAAGAAAATGGATGACCCACTTTTTAAGTCTTGGCTACGTAGACACCTTCAGGATGTTTGTAAAAGAAGGGGGGCATTACAGCTGGTGGTCATACAGGTTTAACGCAAGAGAGAAAAACATAGGCTGGAGGATAGACTATATCATAGTTTCCGATGAACTGAAAAACAGGGTAAAAGAAGCTGGAATACTTAAAGATGTAAAAGGATCAGATCATGCTCCAGTTTACGCCATGATCCTGTAAGGAAAGAGCTGTGAACTTAAAAATACTGAGAACGTTCAAAATTGCTATTGCAACAAATCAACCATACTGCTTTTGAAATAAAAGTTCTTTATTCCTTTGCGTCTAATCTATCAAGGTAAAGACAGTGCCTTTCCCTCAGTTCCTGCGTAGCGTGTCTGTAGACTTTACCCGGGTCGTTTTTTACAGGCATAAAAACTGAGTTATCTATCCATACGTCAAGCCTTGCCTTTCCTTTTTGCAAAAATTGATCTTCTACGCTGCATACCTCTTTATCATCAACGTAAAACCTGGCAAGCTTGCCCTTCCATTCAACCCTGTAAACATGGTAGCTTTCTTTTTGAAATTCCTTAAACCTTGGTTTTGAATCTAGAATCTTAACACCTACCCTGGCTGGAAAAATTCTTGAAATAAAGGAAACGATGGGAAAGGTTATCCCTGTATCTTTTAAGAATAGGGGACAGAAGTTCTTTCCTGCCTGAACAAAAAAGCCCTGCAGCGGGTACTTTCCCCGGGCATTGAGGTAGATGAACCATAACGGCATGGAAAGATCGGTAACCATGCTGTAATTCCAGAAACCAAAACCAGCACTACCGAAATGATCAAATGAAAGCTTCACCCTGAACTCCGCGTTACCGCTCGACCACTTGAGGTTTTCAAAGCTGCCATCTGAGATTTCTGCGTCGGAATAGTAAAGCGCTTCTGATGGACCAACGCACATCTTCAGGTTTCCATCTAGCTGTTCTATCGATGAAAAATTTTCTGTCCTGTATGACCATGTACCGCTCTTTGTATCAAAATCATCGTGAACCTCTGGCATCGTTAACAAGATTGTATAAGAAGCTTATAACATTTTTAAGCGTAAGATTTGCAAACCGAAACAATAATCTTAGTCGTTATTTATTGATCATCAGATTATCCATTTTGCATATGCTAAAGGCTTTCTTACTGCAATGCTTGTCCCTGTCGTGCAGGCTATCCAGCAACCTGAGCACTGTTCTACCCTTTTTTTCGCTTCTTCAGGAGGGTTAGAAAGCATTTCCATTATGTCCCTTTCAAGGACATTCCCCAGAGTTATGTCTGTCCTGGCACCGCAAGCTAGCAGGTTGCCCATCGGGTCGACTGAAAAGTAAAGTTTCATGGCATCGCAGATCTTGGGGGTTTGACCATCAAGGTAATCCGGTATCAGCTCTATAAATTGTTTAGGAACAAGAACGCTTATCCCGGAAGCTTTCAGCTCGTTTATCTTTGTTATGAGTTTTCTTACGCTTTCGTTTGAAGGACCAGCAGGAGGCATTACCGCCTGGACGTTTATGTAATCGTAAAGCCCTTTCAGATCATCCAGCGCTTTCATTATATCTTCTGCGTTTGAAGGCATGACAACTGAGCTTATTCCCGTCCTTGCTCCGTTTTCCCTGAGAAGAGAAAGCGCCTTCTTCGCTCTGGCATAAACTCCTCTTGCGCCTCTTACCCTGTCATGGACCTGTTCAGTGCCGTCTATAGATATTGTTATGTAATCAAAAGAGCCCGCTATCGCCGGAGCCCTCTTTTCGTTTATGACTGTCCCGTTCGTGTTAACGCCGGTGATGCAGCCAAGGCTTCTTGAAAGCGATCCGAGCTCTTCCATATCCTTTCTGAGAAATGGTTCGCCGCCGCTGAAGTCAAGGGTCGGAACCCCGGTAGCGCATATTTTCCTGACCACCTCTTTTGCTTTATCAGTATCAAGCTCTGGCGCGTGTCCCTGCCTTATAAAGCAGAAAGAGCACATGAGATTGCATCTGAACGTGACAAAATAAGAAGCAAAAATGGGTGCTGGGTTTTTCCCGGATCTGATGTCTGTGTACCTCTTTATTGTCCTCAGCCAGACCCTGGGTCCTCCCATTTCTATGCCCATTTTACATAAGTTTTGTATTTTGAATATATAAAAATTCTCAGATGATTTTATTGCTGAATGATTACCTCGATTATTGCTGACTTTTTTCTCGCGATCATGTCGTGAAAGACATAAGAAAAGAACTTTTCAATGCAGCACCTTGTAACCTTTTTTAGTGCCGTTTCTCTTTCCTCTCCGGAAAGTACCCTTGCTCTTCCCCTGTAAGTTTTGCCCCTGCTTTTTCCAAATATAGTTGACGGCTCGATTAGCACTTCCGGGTTTCTCTTTATCCTCTTAACCTTCCCGCTTTCTGCACCAGTATGAATGAGCATCCTGTTTCGGTCTTTACCTATGAGCACCGTGGTCTTTACAGGTGTGCCATCCTTTCTGTAAGTATATATGTTTGCGTACTTTGACCTCATGATATCTTCCGGTATCACATGCATTTTTAAAACCTGTAAAAATATAATCTTTCTTTATTTTTCAAGCTGAAAAAGCTTCATTTTTAAAAAATAAAAATTTTTAACTGTTAAGCCTTTTAGCCAGCTGCCGCGCCTGAAGCACAAAAAGGGTTCCTGATACAATCGTTATGATTAAGCTTATCCACGTGAACGGACTAAGAGCGCCTTCTGCAACCTGAAGCATTGACTGCGGTAAGTCTAAAGCGCTTATCATCTTCAGCGGTATTATTATGCCAGGGGTTGCGATTAGGCTTGCAACAGCTATAAGCGCGCCAGCGGCTACAGCTATCCTTGCAACTGATCTAACGTTCTCAGGCAGGCTTTCAGAGCTTTTCCTTGTGAACCTGCTTATGTACGGGAAGGCCAGAATCAGAACGCCTACAATCATTATAAAAAGTCCAAGGTCCGTAAATATAGAATAGGTTGGTTGTACAGGTGGAAGCGGTGCGGGCATCACTGCAGGGTACATTATGCCAAAAACAGAGGCGATCAAGCTGAGAACAACGCTGATCCCCAGAAATACTGACCTCAGGAAAGAACCGGAGCTGAACCTTCCAGCAATGATTGCTGCTATCAGCACTATAAGCGAAAGAATAAGTAGGTAGAACTGGGCTGGAGTTATCCAGGAAGGTGTTGTGTTTTTATAAGTTACAGTGAAACCGATGTTACCTGAATAGTTCTGAGGGACTGAATAAGGCAGCTCGCTTACCGGTATCTGCAACGGTACAGGATACTGCTCGGAGGTCTGCACAGCTGTAAGCATATAGGATGACCCGTTTTCAAAGGTTATGTATCCATGACTAGTGCCAATTGTGCCTGCTATATCAGGTGTAGGCCCGAGTATTACAGGCGGTCTTGGTTGCTGGTTGAAATTGAAAGCGTCAAGCGGCAGGTTGGCATCAGCTACGTCTCTGTTAAGGTACGGAATGTTCCAGTTCCATTCGACAAACTTTAAAATGCTGTAATGGCTGAGGACCTGGTGATCTATATAATCTTCTTTGGCGTATGGAGATATTATCAGGCACGCCGTCCTGAGACCGAGCCCAAAGCTGTTTATCTGAGGTGGTGGTACATGATCATAAAATCCTCCCTCATCGTCCCATGTTAAAAATATAACCGAGTTCTTCCATTCAGGGCTGTTCATTACAGCGTTTATAACGTTAACTGTCCACATTTCTGAGTAAGTTATGTTGTCAGGGGGATGGTCTGAGATGCCGTCAGCTATGCCGTAGTCATCCATAAATACGTAAGCTGGCAGAGAGTTGTTCTTCAGCATCTGGTAGAAAACTGACATGTTATAAATATGACTGGTCATGGCAGAGTTTCCCGCAAAATTCTGTATGTTTTCAAGCCAGCCAAGTTCGCTCGAAGGAGGAGACTGCCTGGTGCTGTAAAGCCCGAAAATGCCCCAGCTTATGTTGTACTGTGACAGCTGGTAAAAGATGGTTTCGTTCAGCGGAAGATAAGGAGGTGGGCTTATATCGTTGCTGACGACTGTTGTGCCGCTCCAGAGTCCAAGAAAGTTTGGAAGCGATTCTGTCATTACAGCAGTAAAGTAGTTGTCACACAGCACGTACTCTTCAGCATAGTCCCAGTAAAAAGGTATCTGTTTATAATCTATGTAAACCATCGACTGGGGACCTGAGTATGCAACAAAACCATCCATCCTGCCGTAGTCCCAGTCCCCGTGATAGTCTACCCATCCTTCGCCAGGATCCTGCTGAACGGGGCTGTTTGCATATGCCAGCTTAGTGTAACCCAGCACAGACCCGAGGCCAGGATAGTTAGGGACCTCTACTTTCATGTTTAACACTCCGTCAGGAATCGAGAGTTCTTTAACTATCGAGCTGTTCTTTAAAGCGTTGCTGTGACCGTAAGGATATGTGCCGAACAGGTTGTCAAAGCTCCTGTTCTCCTTAAATATTACTATTACGTGTTTTATAGGAGTTTTTGTCTGACTCTGTGCGTGAACCGAGTAAAGAGAAGCAAGCGGAGAGGAAAGCATTATAAGAATGACCGCTGCTAAAGGTAAGAACTTTAATGTCTTGCTACTCAATGCAATACTTAAATAATGAGAAAATAATATAAAAACATTTCTCTGCTGAACCTTAGAAGCCGTTTATTAATCAACGCGTAAATACATGGTTGTTTTAAAAATATTTATGGATCCGTTTTATTTTAAATCATTTGAAAGAGTAATAGGGATAGCGTGCGATGTTCCCGGGCTTTATTACTCTATAATGTGCCTTTCTAAATACGATAAGGCTGCCGTAGAGTATCACTTAAAGCAGGGGCATATAGCTGACTGGCTTGATTATATAGGTGAGCATGAGCTTTCACAGCTTATAAGAAAAACAAAAAGCGTTGAAGATGCGATCGAGATTCTTGAAGCGTATCTAAAAAAATACGGAACAAAAAAGATTAAAGAAAAACGTCTGCACAGACAGCACGTAATGCCATAGCGTTTTGAGTGAACTGTCTGATTTACAGGCTGGAGCTTGGGGGTTCAATCTATGCTTTCGTACAAGCATAATGTTTGATATCTTGCTTTTGTCAGACTTCAGCTCAAAAGCTTTAATCCCCTGAGTTTTTCTCTTCATGGTTATTCCTTTTTCGGTGCACTATACCAGATAAAAATCTCGCTTAAGTATTGAGAAATTCTGAGGAAAAGCTCTCAGCACATAAAATGGGTTTCCGTCCCTTTCATGCAGGGTTAAAGTTTTGACCTGCTTATCCATCTTTTTATAAAATAGTAAGTCATGACTGATATAAAAAGAGATGCAAAAAACACATACATGTACGTTATGTAAGCTATTGAAAAGTAGAAAGTTATGCCAAGCAGGATCATGCCTGCAAGTATAATGATTTTGCCCTTTATGCCTGTTATCTTTATAGCTGATAACGCGACGAGCAGCAGGCTGAACACATAAAATAGAGTGTCCGCAGCATAAGCTATTTCCATTGCGTTGTACGTGAGAGCAACTCCAGAATAACCAGATATAAATGCAGCGAAATATGAAATGATCGCAGAAATGACAGCCAGAATCGTGCTTAAAACTAGCGCCTTATCTGGGGATCTGAACTTTGAGTGTACAGAGCTTAGAAAACGGGGCATGAGCCTTTCTCTTGACATCCCGAAAAGCATCCTGCCGGTTGCGTTCAGCGTGGCGAGGTAGGAGCCCAGAACGCTGATTAGAACGCTAACAGCAAAAAGGACCTCGCCGGGATAACCCAAATATTCCCTTATAAGGGAATATACAGGATTGGGACCGGCACCTTCTGCAAGGCTTACAAAGCTGTTTATGCTTTTAGAGCTTATCCCTATGTCAATGAGTACAGAATATAAAACAAGGACATAAAGGAAACCCATCATAAGCGTTGCAACCAGAGTTGCCCACGGGACAGATCTGGTTGGATCTTTGGCTTCTTCTGAAACCATGGTACTTACTTCAAAACCCATGAAGTATGTTACCCCGAAAATCAGCCCTGCGCTTATGGCTCCGAGGATAGCTGATGGGCTTGACTGAAAGGTTGCCTGAAATGTGAAGGGATAAAGCGAGAGGGCTGAAAAATGGCTCGCTATACTCATAAAAGAAAAAACAAGAAGCGTAACTATCTCTATAGATGTCAGAACTACTTCTGACCTCACGCTCGGCTTTATTCCTAGGTATGCTATCCCAAACGCAAAAATCACAGGCAAAGCAACGAATAAAAGAGGATTAACCTTTAAACCTGTAACAGCATAAACGCTTTCATAACCGAGGTAACCAAAAGCTATAGCTTCAGAGCCTATGCCAAGTATGCTGTAGAAAACAGTATAAACTATCCCGTTTACAAAGCCTGCGCCCTCACCAAGGTTCCTCCTTACATAATCATAAAAACTTGCTGCATTGACGTACTTCCTTGAAAGAACGTATATAGCATATACTACAGGAAGTATCCCGAGCAGCGTTATCAGCATAGCCAGCGGCGCAGCGCCGTAGCTGTATCCTAATATGAGAGCAGCACCACCAGCTATGCTGTAGGCTGGAGCCTGGCCTGCAAGAGAATTATAAAGAGTTTCCAGAAAGCTTACTGAAGATCTCTTTAACGATCTGGTCTCAACGCTGTTCTCCTGCATAAAATCAGTTTATAATAAATAATATAAAAAATATCGTTTATGTATAAATTTTTATATAGGTATTTTGTAGCGCGTGTGAACGACCCCAACCTCGCAGTTGGAGCTTCCCACTTTGTTCAGCTGGTTTCGCAACCGTAAATGCTGTGTTGATCCTGCATTCCACAGGCAGAGTCCTTTGCTGTTTTTACTCGATCGGAGTGCTGGCCTTCCTTTTCAAGGCATCGTGGATTTTTCCAACCTAGGTCTACAGGATCTTTGTATTCTTTTCAGGGTTATGCATCAGCCTGTAAAGATCATAGCCGCAAGCTTCAAAAACATTTCTATAATGGGGCTATCTACAGCCTGAGAATAGACTTTCGCCAACTTGATCCGCGTTAGGTTAAAAGTTTACTTTCAGAACAAGTACTTTATTTATTCTGTTTCATAAAAGTTAAAGTTAAATAAAAGAAACTTGAATAATAAATTGGTTTATGAGAAGCGTTCTTGACATACTAACTACAGCTGGGTACGTTTCGCTCATAGAAGGTCCCCCGGGAATAGGCAAGAC
>JAGDXJ010000056.1 GCA_023256355.1 Nitrososphaerales archaeon
TGTACCAGGAGCTTACATTCTTTGGATAAAGAAGATCTTCTATGACCGCGGGATCAACAGAAAGAAATACAGCATACTTAGAAGGCGTTAGAAGAACATTCTGAGCAGCAGCAACGGAACCCATAGAAACAACACTGCCGCTAACGTTCATTTCCTTTAGGGTCTCTGTAAGAACAGGAGCATAAAGAGAGGCTGAAATCACATATACTCCTTGAGAAGTTTTGCTTGCACCAATGTTATAGGAAATCAAGGATGCCGCTACAATTATGACTAGAAAAGCAACGACTTCAAAGCTTTTCATGACAACTAGATGTTATAAACAGATTTATTTATTTTTTGCAAAAATTTTAACGATACTGTTTATTAACCATTTATAGAATTTTCAGTCATACAGGCTTAGAATGAACATAAGTATGGAGAACTCGAGCGCTCCTGTAACAATCATAGCAAGCAGGGATTCGAAGTATCCCATCCTGAAAAGTGTCATTATAAAGTAAACTGTATACGGCACAGCCACGATTATCGCCGAAATCAAAAAGAACGCTATTGAAAGTGTAACTGTGGGGCTGCCGCCAGATTTCAGCGTTTCTTCAAATATTATGCCTGTCATCGGTATGCTAGCGGCAGGCCCAAAGAATCCAAGAAGGAAGGGCAACATACTCAAAGTGCTTCCATGCTTGATCAGAATTACTGCGGCAAGACTGCCTTCATAAAGGTAGTATGTTATAAGGAGCAAAAGCAGCTTTGGCAATGCTATCTTTACTTTGCTGAGCGGGAGCATTCTCAAAGCTGAAGCACCTCTCATTTCCATGGCGTAAAAAGCATAAGGAATCATTATAGAAAGGTAGGCCATTTCTATACCCAGGGTAAAAGAAAGCACATTCAATGAAGATGCAGAAGAAGTAGCCCCGTTCATGAGGATCACAAGAAAAACTATAAGAGGCCCTCCTATAAGGGCACCCAGCAATGATCTGCTTGCTGCCTGAAAATCAGCTCTAAGAAGGGCAAGCGTTTTCGAGCTTGTGATCTTCCACTTATTTGAAACTTTTTTGGTGAGAATGGGGAAAAAGGCAGAGGGGGGCCCGCTTATCAGCTTCCAGCTCACATCAGGGATAAGCCTGTAAACACCGTAACCGAATACTGCTATCCAGAAAACGCTAACAATGGCTCCGCTGATGCTGTTTCCAAAGGCCGCGCTAACAGGAGGTACAAAATACAGCTGTTCTAAGCTCGAAAGGCTTAACCTGTACATCATGCCGGACAGAAAGACAGGAATCAGGAAAACAATCGGCAGAAGAGAAGCAACGCTTCTCGTGGCAACAGATGAAGCCATTGTTTTTGACCTCCTGTAAGAAAGCTCAAGGGCCGCAAGCTGCAGCAGCATGCCAAGAGAAATACCCATTGCAACGCTGAAAAAAACATAGAACGCCTTAAAGATCAAGCTCATCGCAAATGAAACCCCTATGGTGCCGTATACTATATAATCAACGGTTTTGAAGATTGCCTTTCCCACTATCCTGTGCACATCTTCCGGGTCAAGGGAGGTGCTCATCAAAAAATCTCTTATGTTTGTTGAGCCGTATATTGCATATGAAAGAGGGGTCATCATGCTGCTCACGGAAAGCCCGGCCATGCCAAAAACGGTCATTGAGCCAGCGAATATACCAAACGCTACCTGCTTAAAACTCGTCAGAAAAGCAAAAAGCCCTACGTAAAATGAAAATATCAAAGTATAAATGATCTTTGTAAGCCTTACGTTCCTGATGGACCTTCTCAGGTTTGATGGTCTGAAGCCGGTCTGTCTTGCGGCTATATAGCCCGCAACCAGAAGCTCACGTGAAAGAGCTTCATCAAGACTAACCTTTTTCATAATGCTTCCGTTAGCTCCTTAATCTCTTCTTCTGCATGAATGGCTTTGAGGAAAGCCTCTTCAAGGGAACCGGCGTGAAGCTTTTCCAGTATTTCTTTTGTAGGGCCTGAAGTTACCTCAGAACCTTTGTCTATTATGGTGATCCTGTCGCATATTTTTTCTGCTATTTCCATTATATGTGTTGAGAACAGCACAGCACCGCCTTCCTTTTTATGATTCTGGATTATTTCTTTAAAGATTCTGGCAGATTTTACATCAAGCGCGTTAAACGGCTCATCCAGTATCAGGAGCTTTGGCCTGTGCACTATT
The DNA here is from genome assembly GCA_023256355.1 of Nitrososphaerales archaeon. Classification (GTDB taxonomy): domain Archaea; phylum Thermoproteota; class Nitrososphaeria; order Conexivisphaerales; family UBA164; genus CAYFFZ01. The sequence goes on from JAGDXJ010000056.1 coordinate 2,180, forward strand.
GCGGCAACTATAGCAACTTTCTGTTTGTTGCCCTGCGAAAGGTTCATTATATAGTTTCCCAGATATTGCCTCAGCTCAAAGGCATCTATAAGGTGTTCGAGCCTCTGAACATCGCTTACTTTTCTGAGAGATACAACCAGTTCAAGAAATTCTTTAACAGTGAGCGATTCCAGCACGGCAGGGCTTTCCATTACAGCACCTATGCTGTTCATGAGATCTCCTTTTGGTCTGCCTTTTCCAAGAAGGTCTATTGACCCCTGATAGTCAACTATGTTCATTATAGCCCTTATTGTTGAGGTTTTTCCTGCGCCGTTCGGCCCGAGCAGCCCAAAAACCTCCCCTTCGTTTATGATAAAAGATAGCCCGTTAACTGCTATTTTATCTCCGTACTTTACAGCAAGCTTATCAACTTTAAGGACATAGCTCAATTCTATAAACACTGCTTAAATTTAAGCAAAGCCGTTAGATAAAAATATTGCAAAAATATTTTCAGCCAAGCGGCCAAAACCTAAGCCCGTAAGCAAACTTTTTTATATTTTATAATCGGCATTAAAAGCTAAAAAAATCTATATATTATTTTGATGCCTGCTGAGTTTGCTGCTGTACAGGAGGCAGAACATAGATCTTATTTCCAAGAATCATGTTGTTAGGAATAAGAACCGTTGTGGTGTTATCCATTTTCTTTATTACTGTAAAGAGGATGCTCAGGTCCTCTACAATACCTTCATCTCCAAGAAGGTTTACATGGTCTTTTATTTTGAAAGGTCTGGAGATCAGAAGAAATAGCCCCGCAACTGCCTGTCCCATAACCTGTTGCGTGGCGAAACCTATAACTATGCCTAGGAAGCCTCCAACACTAACCCCAGCAAGGCCTCCGCCCACGGCTCCAGCTATAGCCGTTATCAGCGCACCGACGCCTATAAGCAGAAAGACGTTTCTGAAAGCTCTTGCAACGTCATGTGTATATTTTATTCGCATAAAATGATAAATCGTGTCGGCGAAAGCAACTATTATAAGGTAGCCAAATACAAACGTAAGCCCGACGTTTATGTATACGCTGTAACTTCTGAGCTCCGGGACGACGTTTATTTCAAGCCACTGGAAAGCGGCCATAACAGCAGCGTAGATAATTATGTAGACTATCAGCTTTGTAAGGGATCGCACATAACCTTTTTCGAGTATGTTGCCGGAAGTTTGCGTTTTATTTTGAATATTTTGGGACATTTAGACATTTTTAGTAATTATAACTTATAAATTTTTATAATTTATTAGATAAATTAACAATAAGATACGCACTTTTCACTTTTTTATTAAAAGTTTTTTATTTAGAAATATCAAAATCATTTTATACCCCTTTTGCAAGTGTTTGTGTATGAAAAAACTGGTCTTGACTCTGATTCTTCTGGCATCAGCTTTTGCCTTGGTTCCGGTCAACGCTCAAGCGCAGGGTATTGCAGTGACAGGGACGAGCTTTGGCCCATCTTCTTCCCCGATAGCGGTAGAACCCGGTTCTTTTAACGTTCCGCTTTTTATATACGTAACCAACTTAGCTCAGTATCCGGCGCTGAACGTCAGCGTGAGAGCAGAAAGCACAAGCGTTTTCTTTATCACAGGTGAACCACAGAATGTATCTCTCATACCATCAGGAGAAACAGTGCCTTTCATAGCTTACGTTAATGTAAGTCCTCGGGCGGTTAGCGGGGTATACACGCTTCCACTGCGCATAAGCTATGTCCAGGGGGGTTATCGGAAGAACTTTACATACTCAGCGCAGCTTCCAGTATCTACGTTTTCAAGCCTGCAGGTTTATTCATCGTACTGGGGGAATGGAGAAACTCTGGCCTACCCCGGCGCTGAAGGTCTTCCGCTTACCATTGTTGTCAGAAACGCGGGAACCAATACTGCATACAACGCTACAGTAACGCTTAACCTGGGCTACCCGTTCTATTTTGCTTCTGGAAAAAGCTTGCATGAGTTTGTTGGTGCTGTACCTCCAGGCGCTAGCGTTCCACTTACATTTTATGTAAACGTTAATTCTTCCGCAGTTACCGGGTACTATCCGATCAACGTAACGCTTGAATGGAACAGCGGCATAGGAACAGTTCAGCAGGTATACGTACCCGTGCTCGGTTCTCCGGATGTCAGGCTTCAGGGTTTTGGCACAAATCCGCCGCAGATCTTTCCGGGGACGCAGGACGCTGAGCTGATAATTTACGTAGTTAATTCAGGCAACGTTACTGCAAGCAACGTAAAAATAAACGTCTCAACGTCGGGGCCAATCAGCTTTGCATCTCAAACTGCCAATACCATAGGACTGTTACCGCCTGGCACGCCGGTTCAGCTTACTTATCTGTTCAGCGTGAACAGCAACGCCTCATCGCCCTCCTACGCTAATGTTTCGATCAGCATATCATACGGTGGAAAGAATTCAGCCTATGTCATAAGATTGCCAGTATCACCTAAAGCGCAACTAAAAGCGGTGCCTGAATCTGTTACGTTAACGCAGGGGGCTTCTGATATAAAAGTTACCTATAACATTACAAACTACGGCAACTACACTGCAAAGGACGTGCAGGTCGAGCTCATACTGCCTAACATGCTCAGCGGCAACACGTACGATTATTTGGGGGACATTCCGCCAGGATCAAGCGCAACTGCCGTATTTTCTCTTGACGCAAGCTCTAGCGCTCCAGTCGGTGAGTTCAGGGGGACAATCGTCACATCCTGGTTGCAGGACAACGCTCCGGGAGGAACGTTCAGCCAAAGAATACCTGTGAGCTTTACCATAAAAGAATCTTACATAAGCCAGTTTTTAGCATACGTCTCGTCTCCTCCAGCCATCTATATCTTGTTAATAGCGATTCTGCTGGTTATAATTGCGATACTTGCTGTTGTTGCGGCGAGGAGAAGATGAGCTACGCTGTTGAAGCCGAAAACCTGACAAAGTATTTTGGAAGCCTTATAGCCGTTGACAGCGTTTCATTTAAGGTTAAAAAGGGAGAGATATTCGGGCTTGTTGGACCAAACGGAGCCGGTAAGAGCACACTTATAAGGATGATCTGTACAGTGCTGAGGCCAAGCGCAGGAAAAGCTTTGGTAGAAGGGTACGACATCATGAGACAGCCACAGGAAGTCAGAAAGTTAATAGGCGTGGTTCAGGAAAAGCTGATACTTTATGCGCCTCTCACACCGGTAGAAAACCTTGAATTTTTCGGAAAGCTGTACGGTCTTGATTACAAGGTATTGAAAGAAAGAATTAAGGAGTTGCTGGAAGAAGTAAAGCTTTCTGCGGTAAAGGACAGGCCAGTTGGAACGTTCTCGACTGGCATGAGGCAGAGGCTGAACATAGCTAGGGCCCTGCTACATGATCCGAAGCTTGTAATACTGGACGAACCTACAAACGGGCTTGATCCGCAAAGCGTAAGATGGGTAAGGGACTACATAGTAAACCTCAGGAACAGGGGGCTGACTGTAATACTCACTTCACATGACATGTATGAAATAGATGAGCTTGCGGACACTGTTGCTATAATGGACAAAGGAAAGATACTTGAGATGGGAAGAAAGGAAGATCTTAAGACAAAGTATGGAGCAACAAAAATAGAGGATGTATTTCTGGAGCTCACTGGTAGAGAGTTAAGGGATGAAATAAGCGGAAGATTAAGGAGGAGGGGATGGTGATGAAAGGTCCACTTTATCATCTTTACGTAATAATGAGAAAAGACCTTACAGAGTTCTACAGGGTGCGGGCCAGGCTTGTTTCCATGATACTCCTTCCAATACTGCTTATGCTGCTTTTCGGTTATATGTTTCCAGGCAACGGTACAATAACGCACATACCTATAGCAATAGTTAACCAGGACCAGTCTACAGGCGCAATAAGCGTTATAAACAGCTTTATTTACATGGCCCAGTCTGGCAAAACTTTCAACGTTATAACTTACAGTTCCCTTTCTCAGGCAGAGCAGGCTCTTCTAGAAGGAAAGGTATACGCTGTGGTGATATTCAGACAGGGTTTCGGACAGGAGTTAAGTACAGGCAGCGCAACCGTTCAGGTTATAGTAGACCAGATGAATCCGACACTCGATCAGATAGTTACTGCAGGGATACAGCAGATATTCTCACAGCTTAACGTTCAGCTGAGCACTGCGCACGGTTTTCCTGCATATTTTGGAACAGTCTCGGTAAACTTTCAGGGACTGATACCTGGAGCTCCGAGCAGCTTTGAATTCCTTGCACCTGGTTTTATAGCTATGAGCGTGGTAATGGGAGGGCTAGCCGGGCTTGCCATGGCGTTTTCAAGAGAAAGAGAGCTGGGGACTATGGATGGCATACTGATGACGCCTGTTTCAAGGTTTTCGATAGTAATGGGCAAGGCAATGGCCCAGGCTGTAAGAGGAATAATCAGCGGAATAATAATAGTGATACTCTCAATATTGCTGTTTGGAGTAAAGATATACGGGAACGTCTTTCTTATGGCCCTTATACTTTTCCTCGGGATACTTGCTTTTACTGGGCTGGGGATCATAGCTACAAGCTTTGTAAGCGACCAGGAGTCGGCCCAGATGATAATGCTTATGCTTGAGATGCCTATGATATTCATATCTGGTATATTCTATCCGGTGCTGCAGCTCCCATGGTGGTTAAGAGATATTGCTTACATGTTCCCACTAGTTTATACCGTAACAGGGTTCAGATCTGTCATGGTCATGAACGCGCCTCTTTCAGCTGTCTGGAATGACGTGCTGGTACTCCTTATTTATTCGATAGTTACCTTTGCAATAGCCATACCTCTTTTCCAGAGGATGGTGACAAAGTAGGTTTCAAAACCTTTTAAAATTTTTAACCAAACATTTTTTATTATTTTTTTAAAAACCAGTTCAAAAAATAAAAAATGCAATTTTTACACGCTTATAAATCATAAAATTCAACATATATCCGTAAATAATAACACTGTGATAATCGGTCTATGATGTTAAGGGGGCTAAACGTTTTGGGCATTCCTGGAAGTCTCAGAAAAGGGTCATATAACAGGCTTTTGATAGAAAACGCTTTCATGATGCTTCCAGAAGGTTCAAACGCTATAATGTACGACATTTCAGCTATACCGCTTTTCAATCAGGATCTGGAAAAAGATCCTCCTGAATCTGTCAGAAAGCTAAAGGAAAAGATACGGGCATCGGACATAGTTCTTATTTCAACACCAGAGTACAACCACAGCTATTCTGGAGTTTTGAAAAACGCAATAGACTGGATCTCGAGACCGCCAACAGAAAACCCCTTTGTATCAAAGGTTGTGGCCATTTTCTCAGCGTCAACGGGAAGCGTAGGCGGAAGCAGAGCTCAGGAGCACCTCAGGGTAGTCCTTGAATCCCTGGGAGCGCTGGTAGTACCCCGACCAGAAGTGATTCTTGTAAACGCAGACAAAAGGTTCAGCGCTGAAGGCAGGCTTAACGATCCAGTAGCAACGGAACTCGTGCGACAGCTGATAAAAGAAGCCGTTAAACTTGCGATCGCTGTAAAAGAAGCTGATAAGGCCCTTCAGATAATATAAAAACAAAAATTACGTTTTTTGCTTTCTGGATGAATTTTTTTATCATTAAATATTTCTAGCGCTATTTAAAACTCGTTACTGACACGGTGCAGACCTGTTATATCATAAAATAAAATACTATAATGCAGATTGTTCATGCATAAAACTCAGCCCAGCAACGATCAGGCTTTTGTCATTTCTTCTGTTAAATTGTTTAAAAATTTTTTGTAACTGTTTAATAACTTTAGATCTAAATTGTATTCAATGTCTGAAGAATGGAAAGAGATAACAAAAAGATCTAATGACGTGCAGTATGAAAAACCAAAGGTAAGGCTCAAAATAAGGAGCGTAGGTATAAGCGGGTTTTCAATTCCATTAACAAAATTTTCTAAAGAAAAATTAATTTATTCGAGCGCTGAGATAAAGGCAACTGTAGACGTTCCAGAAAATATGAGAGGAATAAACATGTCCAGGACGGCGACAAGCATAGAAAAAGTTCTTTCCTCAGCTTCAGATGTTGAAGAAGTTGCAAGCTTGATAACATCAGAATTGCTGATGGTGCACGAGTATGCAGAGTTAAGTAAAGCAAGAGTTAAAGGAGAAGGTTTTGTCTATACCGAGTCTCCAGTTACTGGTATCGAATCCATTGAGAGCTTTAAATTCTACGAGCTGTCCAGAGCTGTGCATAAAAACAACCAAACAAACATAATAGGCGTAACAGTTACCGGTATTTCTGCGTGTCCATGTGGAGCTGAGCTAATGAAAACTAAACTGGGACATACTTCAGGGATAGCCCCAACGCACATGCAAAGGGCCAAGGTAAGCGTAGCGGTCAAGTCAGAAGGCAAAAATTTTTTAAAAATAGAAGAACTCCTTGACGTTGCTTACGCATCTCTGAGCGGTAGAGTTTACAGCGCTCTTAAAAGGGCCGATGAAGGGTTCCTGATATATTCATCTATTACAAACACAAGGTTTGTAGAAGACATTTACCGAGCGGCTGTTACGGGGCTTTATAAAAGGTTTAAGAATTTTAGTGCTGTTAGCAGTATTTATGCTAACGTAAGAAGCTTTGAGAGCATACATGAGTATAACGCTATAGCCTCAGGTTGGATTGATATAAAAAGCTTTGAAAAATTAAACGTTCATTAAAGGTATGTCTTAAACCAGGAAATTATCTGGTTTAACCTTTCGATCCTGTTTTTTGGTTTGCCCTTTCTTGAAAGATCATGATTTTCTTTATGAAATATAACGAGCTTTGTCTGTACGCCATTGAGCTTGAGTGCTGTAAACATCTGATAGGCCTGATCTATCCAGCATCTGTAGTCTTCATCTGAGTGCAGCAAAAGCGTGGGTGTTTTGACCCTGTATGCATACTTTAAAGGGCTTCTGTCCCAGTAAACCTGAACACGATCATCCTTCCAGAGATCCTTTCCGAGATCTCCTCCAATCTGATCTTCGGCGAAATAATACCCTATATCGGACGTTCCATAAAAACTGATCCAGTTGCTTATAGATCTCTGAGAAACTGCTGCTTTGAACCTTTCTGTATGTCCTATAATCCAGTTTGTCATGAAACCACCGTAGCTTCCTCCAGCAACCCCAAGCCTCTTTTCATCTATGAAACTAAAATTCTTTATTGCATAATCAAGCCCTTCCATAAGATCTTGATAATCTCTGGTTCCGTATTTGCCCCGCAAATCCTTAAAGGATTCACCATAACCTGCGCTGCCGCGCGGGTTCATGTACACAACTCCAAAACCAGATTCTGAAAGGACATAAAACTCATGCTGAAAACTTTCGCCGTATGTTGTAGCTGGGCCTCCGTGAATGTAAAGAACAGCTGGATATTTTTCGCCATCCTTAAAGTTTGCTGGTTTGAGCACCCAGCCTTCTATCGTCTGACCATCAGAAGCTTTAAAGGTAAAACGCTCCGGAACCTGAAGGTTTGATTTTTTCAGAAGCTCATCGTTAAACGATGTAACCTTTCTGAGTCCCCTTCCGTTGTATATAAAAAGCTCTGAGGGACTTGTGGAACTCATTATGGTGAGTGAGATTGTTTCGCCTTTTGCTGAAAAGTCTTCAACAGTAAGGTTGCCTTCAACCAGACGTTCGGTCTTACCATTAAGATCAGTTCTCAGTAAAGAGACCTTCCCGCCATCGTTTAAAGTAAAGTAGATCCATGCATCTATCCACTGGAGTTTCCCGCTAGATGAAGGACCTCTGACATCTGAGTTCATGTAGTTTCCTGTGTCCCAGTCATCTGGCGTAAGCTTGCTTATTGATCCGCTGGCAAGGTCTAAAGTCCATAGTTTAACGTTTGAGTTGAGCCCGTGGGTGTAATCGCCAGCCCTGAACGCTATCATTGAAGACAAAGGGTTCCACGATAAATCTTCAACTGTAAATTGTCCATTAGTCAACTTTTTTATTTCCCGGGTTTCAAGATCAAGCAGCTTTAAGTCGGTCCTGTAAGGTTTCTGATGATCTTCTGATGATATGTAAGCTACCTTTTTTCTGTCCGGGCTAATCCGTGCAAAGCTGATCTCTTCGTTTCCTTCTGTGAGTTTTTCCAGGTTTCCGGTCCCAATATCAGCCAGGTAGAGGGCGTTTCTTTCACCATATATGTAGCCTTTTCCGTTGAACCAGAATGGAACCTCCTCTATAACTGTAAGCTCTTCCTTTTTCTTGGGGTTAGGAATGCTGAGCAGAGCTTTCCCGTCACTGATGCCAAAAATTTCAAACCCTTTATCCTGCTTGATGATCAATCTTGGCTCCGTACAATTTTTTATGTCAGTTTCCCAGAGCTCCAGTCCTGGCTCATCTTCTTTTAATGTCCTTCTTGAAAGAAAAAAGATTTTTCCTGAATCTTCTGCCCATACGGGAGAGTAATCGGAAGGTCCGTTTGTAATATGAAAAACTTCGTCCTTCTCTAAGTCATAAGCCCAGAGCTTTGAATAGTACCTGTTGTCTGATATAGAAGGTCTTGTGACAACAAAAACTACCTTCTTACTATCGGGTGAAATCTTTGGGTCTGAAACGAAGGTTATCCTTTCTAGATCTTCAGCTTTTAATCCCATACTTTTCGCCTTGTTATTAATTGATTTAATTCGTATTTAAACGCTTATCAGGCGATAAAATTGAATCTGAATTAAGGATATGTAGTTCTGTGAAAAATAATTATTTTTTATATTATATTTATATTTTATTTTATAAATAGATTATGTTTAAATTTCATATAAATTAAAAACAAAAAAGAATGAGCATAAAGACGTTAAACCATTTCGATTCGCTAAAACTGTCTTTAAAACACGTTAGAGTTTCTCTTATAGCAGGTATGGGATTCTTCACAGATGCTTATGATCTTTTCAGCATAACAATAGTGCTTTACATTCTTAGTGTTTATGCTGAACCTTCGTTTCCTCTTAACTTAAAGGTTCTTTCTCTTCCACTTTCAGCATATCTTGCAACTTCGGCCATATTATTTGCCATAGTGGGTCAGCTGCTTTTCGGGATAATATCTGACAAACTAGGCAGAAAAAAAGTTTACGGGCTTGAGGCCACATTGCTAGCCCTAGGCGCTATACTTTCAGCTTTTTCTCCAAACATATACTGGTTGATCGCTAGCAGAGCCTTGCTTGGAGTGGGTATAGGAGGCGACTATCCAGTGTCATCGGTCATAGCATCAGAATACGGAAATGCAAAGGACAGAGGAAAAATGGTTGCTCTGGTATTTTCAAACCAGGGGTTAGGAATCATAGCAGCAGTGCTCGTTGGAATAGTTTCAGCGCTTTTTATTCCTCCTTCAATAGCATGGAGAACAGTTCTGGGAGTAGCCGCAATACCCGCTCTGGCAGTTATATATTTCAGAAGAAAGATGCCAGAGACTCCTAGATATTCATACCACGTAAAAAAAGATATCAACGAACTTAAAAAAGCCGCAGAGTATTTCGGAATACACTCAAACTATGACTTGTCTCAGAAAGGCATTGATAGAGCTCAGAAAGAAAGGTCCAGTTTTTCAAGATTTATAAAAAATTACTGGAAACCACTTTTGATAACGACAACGACCTGGTTCATCTTGGATATAGCTCTTTATGGAACCGGTGTTTATTCTTCATTTATAACCAGCACTATAGTGCCTCAGCTTATGAAAGGTACTCTGAGCAAAGCAATACTGATGAGCGGTCTGCCTTACATAGTCGGATTACCAGGTTACTTTTCGGCCGTTGCGCTGATAGACAGAGCAGGCAGAAAGGCGCTTCAGATTGGAGGGTTTGTTTTTATGGCAGTTATATACTTTTTAACAAGCTTTACGCTTCAGAAACTTTCAGACCCTCTCATAGCATTCTCTCTTTTTGCAATGTCTTTCTATGCAATAAACTTGGGGCCTAACACGACAACTTTTATAATACCTTCGGAAATCTACCCTACAAGCAGAAGGTCAACCGGGCACGGAATTTCAGCAGCAGCTGGCAAGCTTGGAGCTGCAATTTCTACGCTTTACATGCCGATCTGGAAAATAACTTACGGGCTTCCCTTAATATTTCTGGGCCTTGGATTGCTGAGTCTGACGGGTGCGGTTCTTACCACCTATCTTGAAGAACCCAAAGGGGTACCTCTTGAAATAATTTCTAATGAGACGCAGGTATTGGTGTAAACCACCAGAAAATTTTTAGTATTTTAATATCTCGTTGCTTATAGAATAATCGATTATGTTTTCCGCGATGTCTGAAGTATACTCCGCTATTCTCTCAAAGTGTTCAATGACATTTTGAGGGATTGAAGCATAATTTTCCATTTCTTTCCTGATTTCCTGTACATAATCTATTATCTCGTTAGCTTTAAATTTATCCTGAGAAACAAGGGCTTCATAAGACTTTTCAAAAACGCTCAAAACTTTTTCGTAAAGAGCTTGAAGTTTTCTTCTGTCGCTTTCCGAAATGCTAAAACCGCTGATGGATGCTATGCTTACAGCATGATCGGCTATTCTCTCTATATTTTTCAGCAAACTTTTAGATATTAATATATGAACGTCTCTGGTTAATCCGAAACTTTGAAGCATATCTCTGTTATATACAACCTCATTAAGTACTCTAATGCCGTAGAAATAAAATTTATCGACTTCTGTGTCTGAACTTACGACTGATTCTCTTATATCATCGTCGTCATTTATCAAAGCAGAATACGAATCCTTAACCATGTTCAGGGCTATGCTATGCATTCTTCTTATCAGCCCAAACAGGTTCATTGATGGCCATGAAACGAGCTCCTGGAAAGTTATGCTCTCCAAGGATTCTTCAACAACTTCAATTCCTATCATGATGTCCTTTGCATACTTTTTCAGCTCATCTTTCAGTGTAGCTGGAAGCTTTTTTTCTCTAGCTTCAACCTTTATTGATCTGGCACCAAGAAGATAAGCTGAAATGAACATGCGAATAATCAGAGATATCTTCTCGTCTTCTGAAACTTTTATAATATACTCAAGTTCTTCTTTTTCAGAAACTTTATGAGATGGATAAATGGACAGCTTTGAGCCTTCGAGTTCAACGGCCAAAGAGTCTGACTTTTCTAACTTTAGATCTTTAATCCAGTTTTTTGGAAGAACTATTGCGTAGGAAGAATTTCCTATCTTCTGGATCCGTCTTAGTATCTTTTTGCCCATAAATAATTATTTTGTTCGTAAATAAATATTTATTTCTAATTTTTTATATATTGATTCTGTTCATTATAAAATAACTGGATTATTATGAGCGCACGCCAGTCATTTTTGCGATCGTTTGAGCCTAACTATACATTGAAGGGTTTTTATGAAAAATTCTTAGGCTGTAAAAGGCTGTGGGACAAAATTGTTCTATGAATTCGGGTAAAACAGGTTATGCCACAGGCGATGCAGAATAAAGCGCCGTCTATCCTGTCCTCCCTGCTCTGAGCTATACCCCAGCCGAACATCCTCTTGTCTGCTGAGAATCCAGCTTCTGAGTTCTCCCTCTTGTAGTATTCCTGCAGATAATTCATTGTGTTCTGCACAAATTCTTTCATTGTATCCTTCCACTTCTATGAACCATTTCAGTGTAGAGTTCTTCTTTGGTAGCACGTAAACTTTAGTTTCCTTATCAAAATAATCTATGTACGCTGATTTGCTGTAATATTTGTCAAGCCTGACGTTCTTCAGCTCAACATCAGCTGTTTTGAGGAGCGCGTCCTTTTCGGATTTCATGCTTGATCCCCATGCAACGTACATTTTAGTGCTCAGGTCCATCAGCCTGAAAGAATATGCAAAGGAGGCCTTCTTTGCCTTCTCGTCTTTTTGCTCTTGCTTTTCGCTTTCTTCCCTGTTCTCCTTTGCCTTTTCCTTCAGCTCTTTTGCATAGGACTCATAGTTCTTCTTTATCGTGGGCGAATAACCTGTGCCATCGCCGCTGGTATCTGACTGCTTCATGCCCTTCTTCTTTAACAGAATGATGTGCAGGTTGTGCAGTGCCATCATGACCAGCTCCTCAGAGTACAGCCTCTCTATGGTTTTGTAGGACACTTCGATCCCTGAGAAGACGTCAAGCATGTAAGCGAACTCCCTGCTAGACTTTCCCAAGAGCTGCTTTATCAGCAAAAGCTTAACCTTTTGCTCCAGGTCCAGAGCCTGAGGCCTTCCGGGACCAGATACTA
>JAGDXJ010000041.1 GCA_023256355.1 Nitrososphaerales archaeon
GCTCAGAAAGATGTTCATAGCTGACTACATAAAGATGGGCTATAAAGTCAACTATGTTATAGGGCCAAACGAGAGCAAGGAAACTTTTCTTGAAGACATCAAAGCCTTGCTCGGAAGCGCAGAAGACATTAACATAATTACGTTCAATGCAAAGGATTACGATTACAAAGCTGATAAAATAGTCCATTCACAGACAAGTTACAGAAAAAAAGCTGTGAACTTCATAAACCTTCTGGCTGATGAAGGATTTGCAGTTAAGGATCCAGTTGAGTACGAGCTTTATGTAAGAGAGAGCGTCAAACGGGATACAGAACTTAACAGGATAAGCATGATAATAGGCTACTCTGGCCAGGAGGCGTTAAAAACACAGCTAAAATACGCTAACATAGTAAGAAAGATGACTGTTACTGACGGCTTCCTGTTCTGGAGAAGCGTCAGACCAATCGGTCCGCTCTATATTGTAGATATAAACACGGAAAAAGGCATTGCTGACTTTATACGGGTGGTATAGATGCCAAAAAAGAGCCTTAAAGATATAGTTGAAGAAACGCTCACAAAGTTTGGTGGAGAACCTGTAAAGGACGCTGTTCTCTTTCATATGAACAGAAGGTATAAAGTAAGGCCTGAAGATGTACTTTCTAAAGCTGAGCTCTTTATAGAAGCCCTGAAGGATATATACGGACCCTTTGAAGCTCCTATAGAAAAGGAGCTTTGTAACAGGCTAGCTAAAGAATACGGGATAAAATACAACAATGAAGGCCTCGTATGTCTGGCTAAAAGGATAAAAGAAAACCAGAAGCTGATCCAGGGCTGATAGCAAAAAATCTTTTTACACTTAAGTTCCACAATATAGAAAGCTGAGAAAGTAAAAAAATCATTAGCTGGATTTTATCATAAAGCGGCTTTTTGCGTTTCTGAATTGCATATAAATTTTTGAAGCTGAGGATAACAGGCGATTGCTGATGAATCAATGCACTTTGTTTATGATATAATTCCATTAATAAAAACATTATATTATAATATATAGATTATTGAGGTCGATGCTTTTAAGTCAAATGCGTTATAAAACTTAATGATGCCTTTGTTTTTTAAAGATTAAAAAGATCAGGCTGGAACGCTTGGCCTTTTTGGTTTCATAAACAGGCCAATAACCACAACTATGCCGCCTACTATCATCAGTATTCCGCCCACCATTACCATCAGCGTTGAGTAAACTATATCGCTTGGAGATACAACCATTACAGAATAGTAAATGACAACGGCGCTGCTGTAGTTATTTATCGCATAAACGTTCTGAGCGCCGCTCTCCATATTGTATGATTCGAAGACAAAGTTGCCGTTAACCTTTGTTACGTTAAGCCCGGTTCCAATCAACTTTAATGCGAGAAAAGGCGTATCATTATAAATACCCACGAGCATTTTTCCTGAAGGAATTGAACCAAGTATGATGCTAGAATTTGGTTCCAGACTATAAGAATTCCTAAACGGCAATAACTCCCCCAGGTTAAGTGCGCTCTTAAAAGCGTATGGACCGGCAAAGAATAGCGTAGCCCCCATCACGAGTAATATTATACCTGAAATCAGAACGTTCTTTCTCATACCGCATAATTAAACGCAGCACTATTAAATGTTTGTATTCTTGAAAAATATCTTTTGCAATTTAAAATATATTTATATAAAAGTCATAATAAAAAATAACAAATGAGCGATTACGGAAAAGCATCAAGCGGATCTTTTTATCTGTTTCTCAGCCAGGTAATAGCTCTGATAGGAGGTATAGCCGGGTTAATTATCTTTTCTGCTTATATAGAGGCAAACCTTACTCACCTGGGAAATATTTCAAACATAACGTCGATTTATAACTTTAACACGACAGGCATTCCGGCATATAATGCATCAAATCTGGTAGCGCACATGCCAATAGCTCTGATAAAGGACATGCTGGGAGCGTTTATCGTTCTCGTTGTATTCGGCACGGCTGTTGGGTTTACTGAAATCCTGCTTATGGTCTATGGCTGGAAAAAACTTTCATCTTTTAACAACAGCGATTATCATACGCCGTATATAGGATCGATACTGAGCCTTATAGGCTTCATTCTGATCATGCCGTCTGCGATATTTATGCTGATCAGCGTAGAGACTTCTTTCATATCCCTTCAGGCATCTCATACCTTACCGCCTCAATTACTGGCCATGACTCTTACTGCAGCAATCCCAATCTTCTTGGGCATCCTGATGCTGCTGGCCGGTTACATAATGGTGCTTTTAGGTTACTGGAGGCTAGGTTCACAGTTCAGATCATCGCTGATAAAGGCTGCCATAATATTGCTGATAATATCTGTAGTTATATCACTGTTTAGCGCGTTTTTACCGCTCCTTCCTCAGGTTCTTGAGCTGATTTCCGTTATACTGCTAACTGCAGGATTGTACTCCGTAAGTAAAAAGGCAAAGCTGATGGAAGGGCAGCCGGTTCAAAGCGCTTGAAAAAAATTTAAAAACGGTTTAAGTCTTTTTCAAGAAGCCTCGTTACAGATCTGTAAACTTCCTTCCCTACTTCTGACCCGAGAGGAGTAGCTGTGCCTGCAAAACGGACGTTTTCCGAAAGATGGGATGTCCCTGCAGCAACGGCATCAGTAACAGTGCCGGTTATCCTGAGTCCATAATCCATCAGCGCTCCGCATTTAGCTTCAGTTATAACCTTTACAATTTCTACAAGGTCGTTAATAGAAAGCGATTCGTTGATAAAGACAGCTGTGTTTATCGTTCTCCCTGCGTGCTTTCCGGTGCCGTTTATCCCAAGAGAAACAAAGTACCTGATACCGCTAGATTCAAAGAATTCGTAGTTCTTGGCTGCTGTTATGAATACAAGCGTCGAAGAATCAAAAGCTTTTTGGCTCTTTATTTCTGCTATGGGGTCTGGGTTACTGTAATCTTCTGGCACCGTTACGCTCAAGAGCTTTTTAATAATTAAAAAGCCAACAGGATATATTGCTGAGCTGAGTGTGCTGTAAGCTTTGCCGAGGTCGAACTCTTTATAAGAAACTATCATATGCTTTTTTCTGCAAGCCTGGCTTTTAAACCGTAACAGAAAACTGAACTGTGTGTAGCAAAAAGTTTTCTGTTATGATTAATTGGTGCTTTATGGTTTGTGACATCCTCTCACGCTGAAGCTGTTGAGATTTACCGCTTCCACCAAACCCCTAACGTCCCTTAAATTTTCCATTCATATCACAACACGAGGAACGTTCAGCGTCGCATCATCGACTTGCAGAACATAAAACTGCATATTTTACAAAAAAGCTCATAAATAAAAAATCTACTAGCGTTTTTTACCATACAATAAAGCTAAAGAGAAATTAGTCCCTCAGAAAAGTTGTTTAACAAGCTTGACTTCAGAAGCATGCCTGTGATCTGTAGTACGCCATCTGGATTGCCTTTGAATAACACTCAAGAAGTGAACTTGCAGTTGAGCTCCACCTGAAGTTTTCATCAACCCTTTTAATCGAGTTAAGCCTTACTTTTTCCCATAAAGCAGTTTCATCTGTCTTCAGCATTGGTGCCATGTAGAGCAGATCATGATTCTTTTCTTCGGCTGCGCGTGAAAGCATCATAGACGTTGTAAGCGCTTCTGAAAACTGTTTAACGTTTTCCGGTTCAACGATAAACCCTGTCCCTTCCTGCGGGTTTTCCCTTAGGTCCACTACGGTTTCCCTTAAACCTCCCACACCGTATGCCACAACGGGGGTCCCGACAGCCATGGATTCTACAGCCGTTAGACCAAAAGGTTCCCATCTGGATGATGCAGCAAATACAGAGGAAGCATAATAGAAAGCTTTGTAAACGTTTTTGTCAATCTGCGTGCTTATTATGAGCCTTGCGTTGTCCTTTATTCCCGAAAATTCATCAACTAGCCGATAAAGCAGGTCATATTCTCCTCCCGGTATTCCAAGGTAAATAAGCCTTGCATCAGGAACATCTTTAAGCGATTCTTTAAAAGACCTTACAAGCAGGTCGACGCCTTTTTGCCTTGAAAGCCTGCCCGTCGATAAAACAAGGGGACCATTGCCCAGATCATCATAGCTCCATCCATCTCTAAGCCCTATCCTGTACCTGTTTTCCCAAAGTATCTTCCCTGTCTGATAGTCATCTGGCACGGCCCTGAGAGTATGGAGAAAAGAAAGGAGCTTCTCCCTAAGCTCTTTTCTGTCTTCTGTACCAAAGCTTCTCCTAGCAAATTCAGCAACCTCGCTTACGCTCCAGTCCGTGCCGTTGTACGTTACGCAGCTCTTGCCTTCAACCCAGTTACCAACATGGCTTAAGACGTCGTAATTCAGATAACTTCTGCTTACGGACGCCAGAACGTCCGATTCATAAGCTCCAAACCTTTCAACGCTTCCTTTTGAAAGCCCGTCCCAGACTTCGCGGTAGTCTGTTATTTCATGCCTGTATGCCCTCCATATGTAGTGGGGGCATTCCGGTATTCCTGACCAGTCCCGGGAAGCATAGTGCCAAGGAAAAGAGACCCTTGTAAGAAGGTGCACGGTAAATACAAACGGAACCATTATCCGTCTATCTTCAAAAAGCTGCCTGGCTCTTACTCCCGCAAGAACGCTGTGCCAGTCGTGCGAATGAATGATCGAAGGTATCCCGGAGCTAATGGCCCATGGCACTATGGCTTCTACCGATCTGGCTAGAAGCGAACTCTTTTCTTCTATATAACTGTAAACATCCCATGAATCAAGAACCTTACCTGTTTCGTAGTCCAGCCCTTTTACCAGGAACACTTTTATCCCGTCAATCCCCCCTACCTCAACGCCAACCCTGTAATGGTACTTTCTGCCGTCCAGACCTGTTCTGTCCCCCTCAGCTTTGATCCCGGTATCCCTGAGCCCCAGAGTTGACCTGTAGTAATCGCTCATGTGCCTTCCATGACTTGGCATGAAAACGTCTACCTCTATACCTCTCTTTACGAGCTCTCTTGCTACGCCTCCTACAGCGTTGCCCAGCCCCCCCAAGCTTGCGACACCGCTGAATTCTGCCGTAAAAAACCATACTCTGCGCACGCTGTCGTCAATCCAGAAAGATTCGACCTTTTTCATCTCAGCCATTCCCTCATGTACTTCTTCATTTCGATGAACTGGGGGTTCCTCTTAACTATTTCTTCGAACATCTTGCTGTTCCACGCTATCGGGCCCCTCTTACCGCCTTTCATAAATATAAAAGGCTCCCTGTTTATCTTCGCTTTTCTGAGCATTTCAAAGTTGAACTGGTTTACGGCATAGAACTCGTTTATGAAAGCGTCTATGGGAGAGTTGAAGCTGTTAAAATAGCTGTGAACAACCATAGGTGAGCTCTCTCCTATGAAAAGGTAGTAATAGCTGTCGCTCGCCGTAAAGTACCTCCATGCTTTTAACCATTCACCTTTGAACTTTTTTGCGAGCATTTCACCCCTTCTTACAGAATCGTCATAAGCCCACTGCATTATGTTGCCCAGCCAGCTGCTTTCATCCTTTCTTATATCGGCCCACGAAATTGTTGAGCTGAAGTCCAGCTCTTCCCCATCTTCTTTAATCATTTCCTGAGGCATTACAAGCCTGACACCTCTTTTCCCGAGCTCCCGCGGAAGCCATCTCAGGAAATCGTGTATGCCGCTTTCAGGCCAGTTGTGCTCCCCGAAGGTTTCGTAGTCTATAAAGATAAGACCTGCTTTCCCTTGAGCCTTTGCAACCCAATCAGCGAACTTTTCAGCAGTAAGAGGGTACTGGTCCCATCCTCTGTCAGAAAACCTGAAAGCTATATCATCGCTGAGCCTGTAATTCCTGAGAAATATCTTGAGGTTGCCTCCCTTAAGTCTGAAGATCCTGTTCGGGTTTCCATCTGAGATATCTTCCCTTCCTTCTGTTATCGCCGCCTTGAACCCCAGCTTTTCAACCTCTTCAGCTATCCTCCGGTTCATGAGAAGCTCTGTATTTTCGAACGTCACCGGATCCTGTCCAAAGTTACTTTTTATGGCTTCCCTGTGAGCCTTGACCTGTTCCCTCCATTCATAAAGATCCTCCCACATCGATGTCACAGAATGGTAGTACGTCTGCGCAAGGAACTCGACTTTTTTCGTCGAAGCAAGAGCGCTGAAAAGCTCAAGCACATCTTTCCCCCACATTTCTGCCTGCTCCAGAAATGTCCCTGAAATGCTGAAAAAAAGTGAAACGTCCCGCCCTTCTTTCTCCGCTTTTTCGATTTCTTCAAGTAGTATTTTTGTGGCAGGCATGTAGCACTTGTTTTTTGCTCTCTCGAATATCTGCTTGTTGAGCTCGATGTCGAAGAACCTTTCTTCAAGCCTGCCCCTTAGCCTCGGCTGCCAGAAGTAATCCCTCCTAACCCTGAATGGCTGATGAACCTCGAAACCAAGCATTAAATTCTGCATGTACAACCCTTTATATACCGCGGTTGCATATAAACAGATATAATGGCCGGCGGTCTCTCCAGAGTTAAGGCCATAATCCCGGTAGGAGGGGAAGCAGTTAGGCTGAGGCCGTTAACTCTTGAAAACTCAAAAGCAACGGTAAGACTGCTTAACAGGCCTCTGATCGAGCATACGCTGGTCGAGCTAGCGAGACAGGGCATCAGAGAAATAATATTTGGCGTTAGAGGATACGTAAACTACAGATCGCTTTTCGACTATTACAAGGAAGGAATAGGTTTTTCAGCAAGGTACGGAATAAAACCGAGGGTTCATTTCAAGTACATGCCAAGGTATGACAGCTCAGGCAACGCTGATGCTGTGAGGGTTTGCCTTGACTACTATGATGTCAAGGAGAACTTTTTCGTAGTGCAGGGGGACAACGTTTTTTCGTTAAACCTGAACAGGGTCCTCGAATACCATAAAAAGCAAAGGGCTTTCATGACCATAGTGCTTAAGGAAGTTAAAAACGTTGAAGATTTTGGGGTTGCTGTTTTAGACAGCAAAGGGTACATCGAAAGGTTTGTAGAAAAGCCAAAGAGCGAAGAAGCGCCTTCTAACCTTGCAAACACCGGCATATACGTGATATCCCCAAGAATAAGGAAGCTCTTTCAGAGCAGAGAATTTGAACCCATGATAAAGGAAGGCAGGATGGACTTTGGCAAGAACGTTATACCTTACCTTTTAAGTTCTGGATACAGGGTTGCGGGGTACATAAGCAGAGCGCTCTGGTTTGATGTTGGCACACCGGAAAGGTACCTTGAAACGATGAAAGCGCTTATGAAAAAGCTTGGGGCAAGTGGGCTTAAAGCTATCAAAATGGACAGCAGTAGCAGAGTTTACATTCAGGGAACTAGCGTAGATTCAAGAAAGAGGAGGAACATTATAAAAAACCTCTACGGAAATGGGGAACTGAAACTTGATGGAGATGTCCTTATTGGCAGACACGCGTCGATAGGGAAAGGGACAAAGATAGCCTATTCAAACATCGATAACTTTACAGTAATAGGTGAGAACGTTGAAATAGAAGAAAGCGCTGTGATGGACAGGTCAACGATCGGTGACTGCGCCGTTATCAAAAGCTCAATAATAGGAAGGCATGTTGAAGTTAGGTCAACCAGAGAAAGGCCTACACGAATAGAGGGTTCAGTAATAGCTGACGACGCAATAATAGGCGAGGGTTCTGAGCTTGTCGGGACAAAAGTAGCACCGCACAGAACTGTCAGCGCGGGAAGCGCGCTTTATAATACATCCATAATGTAATTTGTACTGATTTAACTTTGAACTTTTACTGCTTTTTTAAAGGTTTTCAGAGACTGTTAGCTCTCCAGAACGCTTCTTCTATAGTTTTTATTGCTTCTTCACCCTGCTCATAACCCTGCACCTTTACCCACTTGCCGCTTTCAAGCTCCTTGTAATGCTCAAAGAAGTGCTTTATTTCTTCCTTAATTCCTGGAGGCAGGTCTTCAAGGCTCTTGACGTTGCTGAACTTTGGGTCTATAGAAGGATGGGGCACAGCTATGATTTTTTTGTCGATGCCGTGTTCATCCTCAGTTACCAGCATGCCTATCGGGATTGCTTTTATGTAAACCCCATGAGGCAGAGGGTCGTATGTTATAACTATGCAGTCCAGTGGATCTTTGTCTTCGCCTATTGTGCCAGGAATAAAACCGTAGTTGAATGGATAGACCGTAGCTGTATACAGTATCCTGTCTACCCTGAGGCCCTTAAGCTTGTCATCGTACTCTATCTTGATGTTGCTCCCTTTTGGGATCTCTATAAAAACGTAAACCTCCTGCAACATGCTAGCTAAAAGCGTTAGCAGCTTTTTAGCTTTACTGATCAAATTCAAACACTGCTTTAATTTTTATTAGCTTGATGCGAATTTTCCTGCGTTTTTTATTGAATAAGATGGTAACGCGCAGCATAATCAGCAAAAAATAAAAATGCGTAACGTTATCTGCTATATATGGAAGAAGACAAAATTTATATAGTACAGAAGGTGCTTTCAAAAAGAAGCAACTATAAGCTTTTCAAAGCGCTCTATAATGGTGTAGATGCAAGTGAAAGCTCGTTAAAGTCTTTAGGCCTTGAAAGGAGAACGTTTTACTATGCGCTCAGAGAGCTTAAGGACAGCGGTATAGCGGTAAAAAAAGATGGAAAGTACTACCTGAGCCCATTCGGTCATTTTCTTTACGGCGTTCAGGACAAACTGCTCCAGTGGTTTACAAAGGAAAACGAGATAAAGGGCATAACCGAGCTGCTCAACAGGGATAACGGAGACGAACTTTCTTATACACTCCTGAAGGACCTGGAAGAGATGGTGGGGCTCTCTAACTTTGAACCGATAAGGGTCTATACTGACTGGAAATCGCTGTCTTCAGACCTTTCTTTGCTAGTTAACGCAAAAAGGATCATAAAGATAGCCACCAGGTACAGCGATCCGGTGATCCTTAAGTACCTTAAAGAAACTGTTAAAAAAGGTGTTCATGTGAAGATCATAAGCGATAGAAAAGCTGTAGCTTCCAGGCTCGCCAACCTTTCTTATCTTAATCTAGATAATACTCTTATAGAAACTTTAATGTATTTACTTTCTTCTCCAAACTTGCACATAAAAGTTGGTGATTTGCAGTTCAGCTTTATAATCGTTGACAGAGAAGAAATAGGTATTGAGATACCGGATCCTTTTGAGTCTGCACCGCTTGTTGCTTTCAGGTTCAAAAGCCCGACTCTTGCAGAAAAGCTCGATAGTGTTTTTGAAAAGTTGTTCGAAAAGGGAGAAGAAGACCCGACTTATAACATTATAAAAATTAGAGGTGATCGAAATGCTTGAAATACTGTCCCTCATTAAAGCAAGGTTAAGCGTTCTGGTATACGTAGTGGCTTTTGATGCGACGCTGCTTGCCGTTTCAGGTTTCAGTATATCGCCTTCGATCCTTATAATTTCAACCTTATCAGTTTACCTGATATCTCTGGCAAACTATACTTTAAGCGACCTGCTTGACCTTGAAGAAGACAGGATAAACAACCCTAAAAGGCCTCTCGCATCGGGAAAGGTCAGCAAAAGGACTGCGCTGCTATTCATAATTGCGTCATATGCGCTGGCTTTCATCCTTGGCTATTTCATAAACCTGCTTTTTGAAGCTTTCCTGATCGTTTCCGCAGTTTTAGCATATGCTTATTCAGGAAATGGTATAAGAGCAAAGTCTAAGTGGTGGTCAAAGATAGGGATCAGCAGCCTTGGTGTTTTCATAGCGCCGCTCACAGCTATATCCATAACCGGATTTTCAATAAGGGTAATCCTGATGGCGTTGATATTGATGCTCTGGGGGGACTTTTCGATAAATCTAGGAGATATATTTGACTATGAAGGCGATAAGAAAACAGGGGTAATTACTTTTGCGGTAGCTTACGGAAAAGATAACGCAATAAAGCTGCTGAAAGCGCTGCTTGCTGCTCAGCTGGTAGCTGAAACAGCGCTATTGATTTCTTTCAAAAGCTTTAACATATTGTACATGGGGTTATCTCTTCTTCTCTTCGCCTATTTCATGAAGAACGTCTCAGTTCTGGAAAGGCCAAACCTTGATAGAAGCTACATAAAACAGTTAAAGAACGTTACCAGAATTATGATTATAGTACTGCAGCTGGTAA
Organism: Nitrososphaerales archaeon; assembly: GCA_023256355.1. Lineage (GTDB taxonomy): Archaea > Thermoproteota > Nitrososphaeria > Conexivisphaerales > UBA164 > CAYFFZ01. The sequence goes on from JAGDXJ010000041.1 coordinate 10,112, forward strand.
CCCTTTCTTTTATCCTCTAAAACAGCCCTTAAATTTTTTACTGCATCGTTTATGTCCTTAGCTTCTATTATGTTTGTTGAATAAGAGGAGAAATCCTTTTCGGTAACGGGGAAAGCTATGAACAACCAGTCGTCTATTCCTGCATCGTATACAGCCGTAAGGAACTTTATTATTTCCTTAAGGCCTGGTCTGCCGATCTTTATGTATACAGCGATCCTGAACCCGTCCAAATCAGCAAGCGTATCAAACACGTAATGTTCGCCAGATTCCCCTACAACACGTGCGCACCTTTTTACGTTGCCTATCCTTGATATCTCCTCGATTATGGGCTCGAAGTCGTAAACTTTATTCAGATCAGCGTTTTCAAGGCTGCTTAAAAGATCTTCCTCAGACACATCAAAATTATTTGCTAATTTTGAAGCTGATTCCGTTATGTCGTTAATACCTCTGTGTTTCAAGATAGAAAGTACATGCTTTCCCGTGCATTCATCCATACAATGGATATGATAACGCTGGTTAAAACGTATGTGTGAAATAAAATTGTAAAAAACATTCAAAAGTGAAACAAATTATTCACATATATTCACAAATTTGAACGATGTTAAGCTTGTTTATCCTCCTAAGATGTGAAAAAATGTATTTTACGGTGCAAAAATCATGCACTTTTTAAGCTATACCTTGTAAAGTTAACGTTTATGTTAAAACTTTTACGAAATTATGAATTATTCTTCCAACATAAAATGCTAATCCCACCAACTTTTAATGAGGTAAAAACAATCATCGCTCTAACTTTTATTTTCAAAAAGCTTCTTTATCATGGTTACAAGGTCGTTTTCTTTGGGAATACCGTACTCCTGTGATATTTTTTCAATTATCCTCTCTTCAATAAAATGTTCAAAAGGACCGTAAACGTCCTTGAGGAACGCTACAAATTCTTCAGGCCTTTCAGATATTTCATCGATATTCATCTTCTTTTTGTTCTCCATATGCCACAGTAGAGCTTTAGCCAGCATTTCATCTCCATAATCGTTTATAGCGCTTATTATTAATTCCCCAAGGCGCTTATCCTTCACTTTACATTATAGTATACATCGCAGTTTTTAAACAATACGCTCGCATGGTAAACTGCTGGCTAACCTTGTCGATTACGTTTAATCAACCCACTGAAATTTTCCAAGGCGTTTTATAAAACTGATCTATGTAAAGGCTTTTGCTTTGATATAACCATTCTATGACCATCGACTGTAAATATCCTTTCTTACATTGATCATTTATGACCAGTAATTTTAACCTCGCCGGGGGTTAATGGGGTGAAAGTCCCCTTACAGAAACGTTTTTAAACGCTTCTGCACATTATTTTTGCAGATATATACTGCCCCAAAAAGATCGCCAAGCACGATCGCGGGAATCCGCAATGCCTCGAATAAGGCCAGCACTCCGATCTAGCTGAATCAGCGATAAAGGGGCTTTGCCTGTGGAACGCAGGCGAGACGCCCGGGGATGATCTTACAATAACATGATGGAATACATGCAAAGCATTACTCATGTGAAAGCATGCCGATGAACCGGAAGCTCCAACCGCAAGGTCAGGGCAGTTCACGGGTGGTAAAAAGATGAAAGTAAGCTCAGTTGAAGAGATTAAGAGACTTGATTCCATTGCCGTTGAAAAATACGGCATAGATCATTTGCTGCTTATGGAGAACGCCGGCAACGCTGTATACAGCGTTATCCAGAAGGAGCTTGGAGTCTTCGGTAAAAAGTTCGTTATAATTGCAGGAACCGGAAACAACGGTGGAGACGCTCTGGTAGTCGCAAGAAAGCTCAACTCAGGCGGGGCCAGCGTAAGGGCCTTCGTTGTGGGCGATCCTGCAAAGTTTTCAGGTCCCGCATTAAAAAATTATGATATAGCTTTAAAGATAGGCCTGGTTTCAGGCACAATCAAAGAAAATGAAGACCTCGAAGAATTCAGGTCCTCACTATCTTGGTGCGATGCTGTCGTCGATGGCCTTTTCGGAACCGGGCTTTCCGGAGACATAACCGGGATCCCCAGGGCTGTAATAGAAGAAACAAACCTTGCAAAAAAGCCTGTTTTCAGCGTCGACATACCTTCAGGCATAGGAGGAAACGACGGAAAGGTTCATGGCTCAGCCGTACAAGCCTGCTGCACGGTGACTTTCGGGCTTCCAAAGCTCGGAAACCTCCTGTATCCCGGGTATAAATATGGCGGGAAGCTGTACGTTTCTCACATATCTTTCCCGCAAGAACTTTACGATTCTGATGAAATAAAGGTTGAAATCAACGAACCGCCAGAGCTTCCACCCAGGGTGCCTTGGGGTCACAAGGGAACTTTCGGTAAGCTTCTTGTCGTCGCAGGTGCAAGAAACTACTATGGTGCGCCTTATTTTTCATCTCTATCATTTCTTAAAGCCGGAGGAGGATACTCGAGGCTTGCAGCTCCTAAATCAATAATACCTTTTATTGCATCAAAGGCCAGCGAAGTTGTTTACTTACCGATGGAAGAAAACGAAAACGGCGCTCTCTCTAGCTCAAACAAAAAGAAAATACTTGAGCTCATACAACAGCTCGAGATAGACTTCGTTATTCTAGGTCCTGGCGTATCTCTTGATAATGAAGCGCAGTCGCTGATCAGGGATCTTATAGCTGAAGCTGATGTGCCGGCAATAGTTGACGGAGATGGTCTCACGGCGCTTTCTGCAGACGTCTCGCTGTTAAAATCAAGAAAGAAGCCGACAATCCTTACCCCTCATTCAGGTGAAATGGCACGAATCATGAATATGAGCATAAGCGAAGTTGAGTCAAAAAGGATTGATACCGTCAGAATGGCCGCTGAAAATCTAAAATCTTATGTAGTGCTTAAAGGAGCTCACAGCATAGTTGCATATCCTGACGGTAAAGAATTCATAAATATGAGCGGCAACTCTGGCATGGCGACGGCCGGATCAGGCGATGTGCTTACGGGAACCGTGGCTGCTATGATGGGGCTAGGGCTTGAACCCGGAGAGGCTCTGAGAACTGGCGTGTTTCTGCACGGGCTTTCTGGTGATCTTGTTGCTGCTAAAAAAGGCGAAGATGGAATGACTGCTGAAGATATACTCCAAAACCTACCTGAGGCTGTTAAGCTTTTCAGGGATAACCACAAAAATGTTCTAAAAAATTACATGCCAGAAATTATATGAACAAAACTATTTTGTTAGCGTTTGATGCGCCGAAGCAGTTTCAAGATAGATAAGCTTATACAGATTTTCGGATCTGGATAACTCAGCCGTGCATGGGCAG
>JAGDXJ010000009.1 GCA_023256355.1 Nitrososphaerales archaeon
ATATCTTTAAACCTGCCAGCATAACAAAGATCACTATGATCGGTATCAGAGCTACAAGCATGGAGACAACAAGGTTACTGAATGGATTGAGTATTTGAGCAAACATTTTATCAGATAGATTATAAAAGTATTTGGTATTTAAATGTTACGTTTCATAATTTTGAGAATGTTGTTTGTTTTTATTTTTTATTAACTAAAATTTTAATAAGTTTTAAACAGAAACGTTTATATTTTATCATAAAAAATGATTAAGCTTTCTTTTCGCTATTAAGTTTATATAAAATAAGCAGAAAAAGTAAAGATAATATAGATGAAAGTACCATTAGGGACCATCCATAAAATATGCTTTTCTCTGATACGTATCCTATGCCGATACTTCCTATGAGGCCACCTATGCTTTTTCCAGTATAAAGTATGCTGGTAAGAGAAGCGGAGTAAGCTTCGCCCATATAGTCTCCTACAAGAGCAAAGAACAGCGGTATCAAAGAGCCCCCAAGAAAGCCTATAAGTATTTCAGGCAACAGGGGCACGTTAAAAGCTCCAAGTATTCCTGCCATTATAACTATACTCAAGGATATAAAAATAGTCTTTATTCTCCCAATCGTGTCAGAAAATCTCCCCATAAAGGGCCTTCCCAGACCGCTCATCAAAGGAAAAATGATTATTGCCACGAGCAAAGAGTAACCACTTCTTAAAATAAAAAGGCTTGAAGATAGAGAGATCAACGGAACAGCTCCAAGAGAATATGAAAGGTAAATCAGAAAGAATGGCCAGGTAAAAACAGCTTCACGGGGTCTTTTTCCGCTAAGTTTTTCTGGATACGAGAGGTTCAGGACTAGCGTAGGCAAAATTATAATTTCAAGAACAAACATTATAACGCTTATTTCCTGAAGACTATGAATGCCCAAAAATACAGGGTTGAAGATCGTTGCGCCAGCTCCAAAACCAAGAGAGACAATACCAACAGCAAGACCCCTGTTGTCCTTATGCCATTTTAAAGCTGAGTTTGTGGCTATACCGTAAAGTATTCCTTCGCCTGCTGAACCTCCGGCCCAGAACAGGAACCTGAGTAACAGATTTATGTTTTTCATAAACGCTATATAGCCTGCCGCAGAAAGAACAGCGGCTATTAAGCCGATTAACCTTGGACCTTTTATATCAGATACATAACCCCCAAGGATCTGAAGAAAAGTACTCATAAAAACAAAAATAAAGAACATGGCTTCGGTTATCATGACCGACAACCCGTAGTATTTTGCTAGGTACATCGCAAAAACGTTCCATGAATACTGATAAACAGAATTGAAAAGCATTATTACCAGTGCAGAAACCAGTATTCGTTTCTTTAGCAACGTTAAATGGTGAAACAAATTCGTTAATAACTTTTTTGCAGGCTATACCCAAAAATCTATGATAATTCTAATTTTATATTTAAATAATGGTTGCAATAAATAGACGGCATGAAAGTGAAAATACACAGCATGGTTTTTGAGAGAAGGGACTCGCTCTTGATCTGGTATAACTCAAAACCGCTTCTGATTGTTAAGAATGAAGGAAAATTCTATGCTATGGACGCAATATGCGCGCATATGGGCTGTGCTTTACTAAGCGAAGTAGATGGAACAACAGCAGTTTGTCCTGCGCACGGCGCCAAGTACGATGTGAAAACAGGAGAACTTATAGAGAAGCCAACCGTTAAACCCGAAGTCCCATGCGAATCCGAAAATCTTAAGATTCCTTTAAAGACTTATAACGTTTCCGTTTCAGCTGACGGTTTTCTGGAAATAAACCCGTAAAATATTTTTTAATAAAGAGATTTAAAAAACCTTTCTTTGAACCGATTTCCGTTTATTTGCTTGAAGTATATCCTATGCTGGTAATCTTTGCTGTATTCCAGAAAAGACGCACCCCTCATGACCCCCGGTTTCGTTGAAATCTTGACATGGCCTTCTCTGAACTCATATTCATTACTGTTATTATGCACATCAACAGCTATCGCATCATGAAGCACAAGAACGCCGTACTTCTGCATAAAGTTGTATGTGATCAGCTTGAAAAATGAAGACTTTCTGCTTTGTGGAAAGCTTTCAAGATCGGATCTTTTGAACCAGAAAAAAGGGTTCATCGTCAGGTCTAGGGGTACGACGTTTACCTTCCTGAAAGATTCAAATACCAAGCTAGCGGCCTCAGGGTCTTCGTAAAAGTTGAATTCTGAAAAAGCTGTGACGTTACCTTTACCGAACTCGGTTAACCTGAAAGCTCCACCCATGACTGTAAGATCTTTAATCATGTTAGGGAGTTCGGGCTCAAGGATGAGCGCTAAAGCCAGATTGGTCAGAGGCCCAGTAGCTATTAGTAACAGGTTACCGCTTTTAGCTGACCTGATTATTGCTTCTGCAGCGCTTATTTCTTCTTCTTTTATCTTTGGCAGAGGAAGATCAGCGTCCCCGAGTCCGTCCTGACCGTGAACTTCAGAAGCATCAACAAACCTCTTTATTAAAGGCCTTGAAGCCCCTCTGTAAACCTTAAAGCTAAAATTAAACGCTTCCTTAATCCTGAGCGCGTTTATCGTGGTTTTTTCCACACTGACGTTGCCGGCAACTGTTGTTAAAGCTGAAAAACTGTTACCGAAATAGTTATCTGCGAGAATTATAGCGCAGGCATCATCTATACCCGGGTCTGAATCTAAAAGGTAAAAGCTCATTATGATTCAAAATCTATTCCCAAAGTTTTTAAGCTTTTGTAAAAGGTACTCAAAAGCCTCCATGGTTCCTTCGCAATAAGGCTGCACTGATACAAAATCCGAAAATGCTTTTATCTGAAGTATCGAGTTCTGTAGGGCAAGCTTAATGTCTGAAGCTTCAATTATGCTTATGTCGTTATAATCATCTCCAATAGCCGCAAGAGTTAAGTTTTCAGGTCCGAGCATTCTGATCACGTTTCGCACCCCAAAATTTTTGTTTATGTATTCAGGCATCACCATGATTGACTCTTTGTTCCTCTCTATCCTGTAATTTATTTTTCCATCCAGCGCATTCTTTATTTCTTCTTCCCTGCTCAGGAGAGAATAGAGCAGGACTTCACCGAACCAGATCCCTTCTTTTTCATCTATTATTTTCCTAACGCTTTCGTTCCAATCTTTTCCGAAAACGTATTTTCTTTTTTCATAATAAACAACAGCTCCGTTTTCAGCAACGAATGCGTCTGCAAACGGTTCAAGGTTTTCCAGAAGGAACTCGAGCCTCCTTCCAGAAGCTACAATAAAGAAGATTTCAGGCCTGAAAGAAGAAATGTAATTTATAACTTTATAGCACGGCTGAAGGTTTTGATCCGTAAGCGTCCTGTCATAGTCCGATGCAAAAACCAGCATTTGGTTTCCTATATCAAGCAGAAATTAAAGGATATAAGTTTTTTGAATTTATCTAAGCTTAGCGGGAACCTTTATTCCTGATCTCTTCTATGACCTTCTTTGCAGTATCAAAGGTTATGCTGTTGAGCTCTACCATTCTGTTAGCCACAGCGTCAACTTCTTCTAACTTGGCTCCAGCGCTAAGCGCCAAACTTCTCGCATGTAGTTTCATGTGACCTTTCTGAATTCCCTCAGTTACAAGGGCCAGCATCGCTGCAAAGTTCTGAGCAAGGCCTACCGAGGCCATTATCTCTGCGAGCTCCTTTGAAGTGGGGTTTCCCATCAGTTTCAAGGCTATTTTGTTGACCCTGTTAAGCCCCACTGAACCGCCCACGGTTGCAACCTGCAACGGGAGCTCTATCTGCCCGACCACATATTTTCCTTCGATCCTGTAATCTGTCAAAGGCTGGTATTTACCTGATCTGGATGCGTAGGAATGGGCTCCAGCCTCGATAGCTCGGGTATCGTTGTTAATGGCGTTTGCAACTGCTATAATGCCATTCATTATCCCTTTGTTGTGAGTAACAGCCCTGAACACGTCTGCTTTTGCCAGGTTATAAGCATAAATCAGGTCCATAGCAACGCGATCCCCATCTTTTCCGAGCTCCTCAACCGGGAATTTTGCTCTGGCTCTTGCCATCCTTTTAACAGCATAATTTGAAAGGATGCGCAGCAGGTATCTTCCTTTTACAAGGTCGGCTATGTAAGGGGCAAGCCCCTCTGCAACCGTATCTATCGTGTTTGCGCCCATCGCGTCAAGCACGTGAACGTAAAAATAAAGCTCCAGCATCTCTCCTGCATCAGTGTAAAGAACCTTTAAGTCAAATCCCTCAAAGCCTCCAGCTTTCTTTATTATTTCTGGAAGCATCTCGTTTGCCATCCTCTTTATGTTATCTCTCTGTTCCATCACTCTGTGAACAGCCTCGTTTGGATCCTTAATTTCAACGAACTGTATGGTTCCGATCATGACCGGTTCGTCAGCTTCTGCCATGAACCCCCCTCCGCTCCTCGCTATCTTCGCAGCCTTGCTTGCAGCCGCAACCACCGAAGGCTCTTCCAGCGACATGGGCACGAGCACGTCTTTTCCGTTGACCAGAAAGTTGGTTGCGACGCCGAGCGGGTAAGAAATAAGGCCGATTACGTTCTCTATCATACGGTCAGCCAGAGAAATCTCAAGACCTCCAGAGCTTAAACTCTGAATGTCTTCATCTGTCAAATAGCCAAGCTTTTTTAGAAACGCTCTCCTTTCATCTACGTTCATTTTGTAAAAACCGCTTATGCTCGACATAGCTCTAATATATCAAAGGATGTTTTAATTAACGTTGCTGTCTGAGAAAAAAGTTAGCTTTTTGACAAATTACTTAACTAAGGACCTGAGGGTTGAAGCCTTAGATTCGCGATCAGCGATTATGTCCTTAATCGTTTCCTCGGTATAGACTCCTGCTTCTACAGCAACACGCTTTGCTTTGCTGTACCTGTCAGCTATTACAAGGCTAAGGACTTCTGGGTACGGTAGCTCCAGAGTGTAAGCCAGCTTGAACGCGTTCTGATAGCTTTCAATCACATGGTTCCTGTAAGCTTCAACGTCTATCTTCAGATCTTCCCCTTTAAGCACGAGCCCTTCAAAGTATGCAGCTTTTATAGAAAGTCCAGATTTTATCGGCTTTATACCGAGCTTTGAAAGCAGTGAGGCAAGCTTGTCACTAATAACTTCGCCCTTCTTTGCAACAACAGTGTCTTTTGTAACAAAAACGCTTCCGGTTTCTATCCTTGTGGGTATCTTAAGCTCCTTGAACTCGCTCAGGACCGGACCCGCCTGTAAACCTGTGTTTCCGGCAGGAACTACAATGTCTTCTGTAGCGATATCGCCGGCTTTTGCCGGAAGGTAGACCTGGTTCTTCTCAAGCATAAGGTTCAGTTCGAAGGGATCCATGTCAAAGAACATGAGCAGGCTTTGTCCGTTTATGAACTCTGAAAGTTTTTCGTATTTTGTAGACTTCATTGCCTTCTCTGCTATCTTGTTCTTTACTCCGAGAAACACTACCTGTTCGTTGAGCTTCTTCCTGAGCTCACCTATCTGTATTGACCTTAACTTGTAAAGACTTACAACAGCTAAGTTTTTATGAGAATCAAGGTTCTTTTTGATCTTCTGCATCAGCTCTTTTTTTCTTAAAGGATAATCCTTTTTCCTTTGATAGGTTCTCATCATTTTTATGCTACCTCTTCATACCTTGCCTTTGCCGGTTCTCCCATGGTCAGCTTAAACCCTACTCTGCTTATTGACTTTGGTGGAAGTTTTTTCTCAAGGTATTCTAAGAAGGCTTTAGCGTTCTTTATTATGTCTTCTTTCTTCATACTTTCAACACCTATCTTTGCCTGAATCCCGAAGACGTTTTTGCCCCTTATCCTCGTGCTCCCCAACAGCCTGTCAAAAGCTGCGTTAAGAGCCGTGGCGTTTGGAACAGCTATAGGCATCTTCCCTCTTGGAGCAAGAATGGGGCCCAAGGCTTTACCGACCCTTGGCATCACAGAAGCCTCAGCTATAAACGCATAATTCTTTGAAGCCAGTTTTTTAGCTTCCCTTTTGTTGCTAGCTAACCTGTCGAGGGCGTCAGGCTCAATCAGCTTGATGTTCTGCTTTTTTGCCTGAAATGCCGTTTCTCCGCCTGCTATTACAACTATCTCATCCGGAGACCTGAACTTAACGGGTAAATACACTACCTCGTTAAATGACTGGGCCTTTACCCTGTTCCTGTCAAAGGTCACTATAATGTCCACTGACTGCTCAAACTTCCTCTTTTTAGACTTCTGAACCGTTTGATCATACAGTTCTTCTAGGTTGGCCAATTCTAACGTAAACCTTCATGTTTTAGCAATAAATAAGCTTTTAGTGTAAACCAACTTCAGCCGTACAAAAATGAAATAATAAAACTCGAAAATTGAAAGGAAATTATTTCATATTGTGCATTATGATGAAGGGCTGGAACTCTTTTATGTAATGGATCATAAACGGAATAAAAAGAATATAACCGCTGCAACTATAACGCCAAAAACGAATCCAGCAGCTATGTTTCTTGTACTGCTCCTTTCCCTTTCCCTGCTTATCTCTAGCTGATATCTTTCTTGCATGAGAGAAGGCAGCCTGAGGCTTACGTCGATGGCCTTTGAGACCCTTTGATAAAGCCTTTTAACCCTGAATATATAGTACTCTTTGATAAGCCCTTCTTCTTTCATCAGGTTTGGAAGGATCTTCATGAAGTTAAAATCTGGGTCAAGGGTCCTGCAGACGCTGTCAAGCAAGAGGCCCATCCTGAGATAAAGCACAAGGTCTTTTGGTAGCCTGAAGGGAAACCTGTAAATTACCCTGTTGGCGACGTACATCAGCATCCTGACGTCTGCCTCTGAAACCTTGAAGCCTTCCATTTCTTTGAGGGCCATCTCTATGCCCTTTTCAATTATGTAGCTGTTGACAAAAGGATCGAGAGCCCCTATTTCTACCAGCGCTTCTCTAATCTCGCTCGGGTTCTTTTCAGCCAAAGACATGTAAAGCCAGATCATTTTGTCCCGCAGATCCTTACTCATAGAACCGACCATGCCGTAGTCGTAGATTATTATCTTGCCATCTTTTGAAACGGAAATGTTTCCGGGGTGAGGATCAGCATGAAATATCTCCATCTTAAGGACCATCCCAAGGTAAACCCTCGATATCCGGTAAGCCAGCGACTTCCTGTCAAAACCGGCCTTGTCTATTTCGCTTACATCAGTGATCTTTATGCCGTTCAACCTTTCCATGACTATGACCCTTTTCGTCGAAACTTCTTCAATGAGTTCGGGGACCATGATATAATCGTAGTTTTCGAGGTACTTTTTCAAGAGTTTCATGTTTTCAGCTTCTTTCTTGTAGTCCATTTCATCCTGAACCGTTTCGTAAAACTGTTCGATAACCGTTTCTAGAGTATTCCTGAAGATCCTGCCAAAGATTAATGAAGCGAACGGTAAAAGGTCTTCGATCGTTTTAACGTCTTCATCTATGATATTCTTCACGTTTGGCCTCAAGATCTTTACAACAACCGGTTTGCCCTTATAAACTGCATCGTGCACTTCCCCGAGGCTAGCCGCGTTCACAGCTTTCTGCTCAAAGCTATCGAACACTTTTCTGTAATCTCCGTACTCTTCGTTCAGCTCCTTTTCAATAAGATCAAAAGGGGACTGCGGCACCTGATCCTGAAGCCTGTAAAACTCGTCCATATAAGGCTGAGGCAGAACGTCAGCCCTCACAGACAGCAGCTGTCCTAGCTTTATAAAAGCAGGCCCCAGCTTTATGAACCTGTCAACCATCTTTTTAGCGTGAGACCTCATCTTATCGTAGTACTTTGAAACGTCATGATCTTGCATGAACCTTCTCCTGTCAAAATAGAAATTTATAAAACTAGGTAGAAGTACAAAGAAGACATAAATCGTCCTTTTTAACCCCAATCTGATTATCTAAAGATCGTATTGCTTTAAATAGTTTCTAAACTTCCCGAGATATCAGCTAACCTTTAGCCATGTGGGGATTCCGGTGAGTTCCATAATATTACGCTGAAAAATCATTCGTTATCTGAAAAAAGCTGTTTAATGGTACCTGCTTTAAAATGAAACTGCTGGTTTTGTTGAGCCTGTGGCAAAATCGAGAAACCGCATCAATATAGTGTGATCCTAGAACCTCAGGAAAGCTTTGGTCTTCGGGCTATAAGGGACAGGGTAAAAAGCTTATTTAATTCTGAGCGCATGACTATATCATGATCGAAAAACTAGTTGAGAATATGAAGGATGAAATGGTAAAAACGATGGTTGAAATGATACCGATAAAGGCCATAAGCCCCGAGCTCGGAGGCACGGGAGAAAAAGAAAGGGCCGATTACTTGGAAAAAGTTCTGAATGCTGCAGGCTTTGATGAGCTGAAGAGGCTAGATGTTAAGGATGAATCTGGCTACATAAGATCTAACATAATTGCGAAGATAAAAGGTAAAGAGGGTAAAAAGACGCTTTGGCTTGCCGCGCACATCGATACAGTTCCAGAAGGGGACATAAGTTTATGGAAAACAGACCCTTTTAAACCTGTAGTTGAAGGCGATAGGATCTACGGGAGAGGAACAGCTGATGATGGACAGGCTGTAGTTTCTTCTATTTATGCTTTGAAAGCGTTAAAGAATTCAGGAATCAGGCCAAAGAACGACATAGGGCTTATGCTGCTTGCTGATGAAGAAGTCGGAAGCAGGTACGGAATGCACTACGTTCTGGATAACTATAATTTTGGTAAAGAAGATGAATTTATAGTGCCGGATGCCGGGAACTCAAAGGGAGATGCGATAGAGATCGCCGAAAAGGGTCTGCTCTGGATCTGCGTTAAAGTTATAGGGAAACAGGGACACGGATCAAGGCCCGACCTCAGCCTCAACGCGAACAGGATAGGGATGAAGCTTGCCCTCAGCATAGATGAGAGGTTACACTATAAGTTCAGCTCGGCCAATAACATATTTGTACCTCCTTACAGCACTTTCGAGCCGACGAAAAGGGAAGCGAACGTGCAGAACATAAACACGATCCCGGGAACAGACGTTTTCTGCTTTGACTGCAGGATACTGCCGAGCTATAAGGTTGACGAGGTGCTCTACGAGATAAAAGATGAGGTCGAATACTACAAAAAGAAGTTCGGCGTTGAAGTTGAGCTGAAACTGGTCCAGAAGTCTGACCCTGCGCCTGAAACTGATCCAAGTTCAGAAGTCATTGTCAAGCTAAAAAAAGCCATAAAGGAGCTCAGAGGGTTTGATCCTGTGCTGATAGGTATAGGAGGAGGGACGGTAGCGGCACCTCTAAGAAGGAAAGGTTACAGCGCTGCTGTCTGGTTCACTACAGATAACGTAGAGCACTCGCCGAACGAATACTGCAAGATAAGCAACATGGTTGAAGATACAAAAGTGTTTGCGAAGGTAATTTCAGAATACTGATCACATAGGGCTCTTCCTGAGCCTCTTGGCTTCTTCGTTCTTGAACCTTTCTTCTAACCAGACGTTTCCCCTTTCATGGTAGCCATACATTTCCCAGTATCCGTCCCTGTATTCATCTAAGAACTGAAGCTTTGTGACCCATTTAGCTGATTTCCAGGCGTAAAGATGTTCGAAGAAAGGCCTTGCCGGAAATCCTTCCTCATAGCTTAAGGGTTTGCCGTTCATCCTGAGCCAGAGGAACCCTTTCACAAAGTCTTCATAAGGTACAACTGTTGTATAGCCGTCAAGCGAAATAAAATACGCGTACTTTCCATTTGGCTTAACGATATCGGATATCTTTTTAAAGGTTACACCTTCCATTTCAACGCCAAGAACGCTCCATCCGGTTACACAGTGAAAGTTAATCTTTCCTTTAAAGTCGATCATGCTTATGAGCTCATCATATGTGAAGGACATTGGGTTCTCAACGTTTACTGAAACTTCAAACCGGTACTTGCTCAGATCGACCTCTGGCGGTTTCAGTGCAGAGTAATAAATAAAGTTCCTGAGCACGTGCTGACCGGGAGGTATCTGCATAAGCTTAGATAAATTGGCTCATTTTATAATTTATCTGAATTTTTTATAACGCTTAATTATTAAAGCCAACAAAAAAATTGCGTGATCGAAATCTATGGCCTTAACAAAATATACGACAACAGGGTCGAAGCTTTAAAGAAGATAACAGCTAAGATCTCAAAAAAGAGGACGGCGATAATCGGGAGGAATGGGGCTGGGAAAACAACGCTCATAAGGATACTTTCGACCCAGCTCATGCCGACTTCAGGTTACGCTCTGATAAACGGGCTTAACATACTCAAGGATGAAGAGGAAATAAGGAAAAAGGTTTCCTGCATCCCGCAGGAAGCAAGACCCGTGGGACTTCTCACTCCTTACGAACACATCCTGATATACCTAACAGCAAGGGGATATTCTTTCAAGAACGCTTCAGAAGAAGCCAGGAAAGCTCTGAAAGAGGTCAACCTCTGGGAAAACAGAAACACGCCAGCTGACGAGCTTTCAGGAGGTATGAAGAGGAAGCTCTTCGTAGCGATGGCTCTTGCATCAAACGCCGAGCTCGTTTTTTTAGATGAACCGACAACTGGCCTGGACCCGCTATCGAGGCTTGAGGTATGGACAGCGATAAAAGGGCTGGGATCAGATCTTGTGCTAACAACCCACTATATGGAAGAAGCTCAATCGCTTGCTGACGAGTTGATATTTATGGAAAACGGAACGATAATAAAACAAGGGACTGCTGAAGAGGTCCTGAGCGAGTTTAAAGGCAAAGTGAGGATTGAATCGAGAAAGCCAGTAGATAACTGGAAAAAAGCCGGAGGCCTGTACATAAAGTACGTGGACTCTGAGGAAGCTCATGAATACGTAAAGATGGGCTACGACGTAAAACAGATTACGCTTGAAGACCTTTTCTTCAAATATGGTGTTGAAATTGAATCTTAGGTTCATATTTGCGATGGGGCTTTACTACGGCCTTTACACCATAACAAGGGGTTTCTCATACGTGATAGCTTCTATGAGCCTGCCTTTAACCATGCTATTTCTCATAGGTATAATCTCAAGAGGGTACCTGCTAAAATACGCCGTGATTGGAGGTTTCATTTCACTTATTTCCACTAACGCGCTTTCGAGCGCTGGAGACGCTTCTTTCTTGAGGCTTGAGCTCAAGTTTCAGGATCTGTTGGTTACCACCAGGATCACAAGGATAGATTATATGCTCGGGCTTATGCTGAGCTACCTTTTCTTTTCATTGCCCGGGATAGTGATCTATGCCGTCATAGGCGTCGTTCTGAACCTTTTCACAGCTTTCAGAGCTTTTGTGCTTTTCCTGATAATGCTTAGCCTTCTGATTTCTGAAACTTCTCTCGCGTTCATGATAGCTGGAATGATGAAGCACATAAGAAACGTCTGGGGCATAGTCTCCATATTATCGATAATACTCTCGGTTATACCTCCGATCTTTTACCCCTACACTTACCTGCCAAAGTACGTGCTTTATATTCTTTCTATTTCTCCTGCTACCCCTGGATCTGTGATAGCTCAGGGAGTTTTTGGAATGCAACCCTTTAACTACGTTATGCTGATAATACTTATAGCAGAAACAGCTTTTTACTTTGTGCTCGGGATGAACTTTATTAAATGGAGGGAAAGTTGATAAAAGATTAGATACAATAAACTCAAAAGCCGGTCGTATAGATCTTTCCCCTCCAGTAAACGTTTTTGTCGGTCAAAGCTGATATCATAACTGGTACTGAATAATAGAGGGCTGGAATGCTCATCAAAGCCGGGATCAGCGAGTTGAAACCGTACTTTAAGCCTCTTATTATGTTTTTTATGACCCAGAGCAGGTAAGGTGTGATGTAGATAAAATTAAAAGTGATCAAGTAGGCCCAAAGCAGGGCAGCCATTATGACGGTAACGAGTATGAACGCATAAACGCCTTTCCTTGAATACATACCCACGGCTTTTGCTTCTTTTTTTGACCACAGCCAGAGCTCACGCTCATCAAAAACGTTTAACGGCATCGAACAGGCAACGTAACCGATGCTTCCTTTCTTTTCCTTAACTATCCTGGTCAGAGCGCAGTCGTCACACCACTCATCGCTAAGATCTTTGAGCACATCATCATCAAAAAAGTTTTCCCGAAAAGCCATAGAACCGCCGTAGAGAAACCTGCCTCCAAGAGCCTGGCTCTCAAAACCAAACGTCCAGAAACCAGCCCTTAAGAGGTTGCTGAAAGAAAACCTCAGGGGCTTTGGCCAAGTAAAGGTAGTAGAAGCCAAATTATCCTCTAGCGCCGAGGTCATATCTTTTAGCCAGCTCTTCGGGTAAACGGTATCTGAATCAGCAATCGCTATTACCATGTCTCTAAACTTTTGAGCAGCAAAGATTATTGCGTTAACCTTTCCGGAGCATTTTTTGCATTCGCGCTCAGAAATAAGGTACTTTACTTTATAACGCGAAAGCCGTTGTTTCTGAAATTCGGCTTCATCGCTGTCGATTATGTAAAAAAGCTCGTAGTCAGGGTGATCCTGATTGAGCAGGCTATTAACATGTTCATCAAAGCCCGGATCCTCGCCTCTAAGGGGCACAAGTATAACAGCCTTCCTTGGCTTGCCTTCTGGTTTTTTAAACAGTTCCCTTTCTTTTATGATCTGTAACACAAGCAACAGATCACCTAGAACCGCTATCAGGAATAGAGTAAACAACAAAGTGTTCAACTATAAGTGCTAAATGTTTTTGTGTGTTTTAAAATTTGCTCTAAAAAGTATAGAGCAGTATCAAATGATCTGAAAGTAATGGTTAAATAATATATGAATTGATACTAAAATGAGCTCCGGTGGTGTAGCCCGGTCAAGCATGACGGCCTTTCGAGCCGTAGATCGCGGGTTCAAATCCCGCCCG
>JAGDXJ010000017.1 GCA_023256355.1 Nitrososphaerales archaeon
AAAACACTGAACAACCAGCTCAGAATATGCAGGGAGCTCTATAACAGAGCCTACCGTGAAAGGTTTGAGCACTACGAGAAAACAGGCAAGGGCCTGACTTATGCCGAACAGCAGAACGAACTACCTGAAATGAAGTCACTTAAAAGATGAAAAACGTATAATTTCTCACTAATTTTTATGCTAAGATTTTCTAGGACGTCAAAGGAGATATCAATATAACGTTATCTCCTCTGATTATAACGGATCCCAAGGATTTGAACGATCCATCATCCTGCAGTTCCTCGCCGTTATTAAGAAGTAAGTTCATATGCTGATCAAAACCCTCTAAACTACCCCTTATTCTCTTTCCTCCTTTTAATCTGATCAGGACTTTTTTATGCAAACTGTCCGAAAGCACTTTTATTGTTATGTCTCTATTGTATTCTGACATGACATTGAAGATAAATATGCCGCATATTTATACTTAACTATTTAACCGGAGGATGAGCTGGGTCGAAGTCTCCTCTTCACAGAAAGGATATTTAGCTTCATTTAGAAATTTCTTAGAAGCATATAAAATTATGATTTTTACGGACCGATGTTCAAACCATGGAAAATACAAGTATTGGGGAGGAAAACCCTCTCTTTGATGGTAAACGGTTCACTGCATAATAATAAATTAAATATCGTTTATGAAGCCTCAAAAGGGTTACAAAGCCGTCCGTGTTTTCTTCTCAAAATAGACTTTGATAAAAAGCCTTTCCTTAGGTTAAAAATCACTTAAGCATAAAAGCTGGCTTGAAAGGAAGAGCGTTTTTAGCCCTCTGAGCCTCCTCGTTGCTTGCTTCGGAAACGGTCTTTATGTTTATGGGAACTCCGACTTGTCTCGCAATGTAATCCAGATGTTTTTCATATACTTCTTTTTCTTCAATTTTTCCGATATAATTTTTTAACAGGTCCGGCATAGAGACTTTAATCTTCATAAATTTGTTCAGCGCGTCTTTTTCTGCTTTCCCATCAACAAAATTTATCGAATCTGATTGTGACAATACAAACACTGTTATCTGTGTTGGCTTTTTCTTTACGATTTTAATTACTTCTTTTATGTCCTCTACCAGCCTGTTAACCAGTTCTATTTCAACATCTTTGACTTCTTC
Organism: Nitrososphaerales archaeon; assembly: GCA_023256355.1. Taxonomy (GTDB): domain Archaea; phylum Thermoproteota; class Nitrososphaeria; order Conexivisphaerales; family UBA164; genus CAYFFZ01. The sequence continues at coordinate 1,137 of JAGDXJ010000017.1, forward strand.
GTATTGTATTCCAGAAGGCCAGCTTTCAAGGAATACGCTATCCTTTTCACCAACTTTCTGATACATTTCTTCAGCGGTGAATGGAGCAAATGGAGCAAGAATTATTGCCCAGTATTTTACGAAATCTTTTAAAGTCGTATAGTTTATGTTTGAATTCACGTATTTCTTATAATCCTTGTACGCATTGTCCATTATGAAGAACGCTTCAGTTACAGAAAGCTTGACGCTCATTTTCTCCATGTTCTCTTGTATGTTCTTTGAAACCTTTGAAGCCCTGTTCAAAAGCCAGACGTCATAATCATTTTTATCTCTTTTGGATGACGATTTAAGATCCTGATCTATATCCAGCAGGATCTTTGCAATCCGTTCTTTTATAGACACTGCGTAGTCTCTCTTAAAGTTGGCATCATCCATATATTCGGAGCTGCTAAGCAGAGCGATCCTTAATGCGTCAGCCCCAAACTCCCTAATACCTTCTTCAAGAGTTATCACGTTACCCTTAGACTTTGACATCTTTTCCCCTTCAACCCTAAGCATGCCGTTTACAGCGATGGCTTTTGGCCAGTGATTTCTCTCAAAAAGCGCAACATGATGGAATATGAAGAACGTAAGATGATTTGGAACGAGCTCTTTGGCTGATACCCTAAGGTCTACAGGGTACCAGTAAAGGAATTCTTCTCTCATTTCGCGAACTTCGTCTTCAGGTATTCCAGTAACGGATGCTATAAACGATGGATCACCTTTTCCAAAGAAAACGTAATCGTATAGCTCTTTTTTCAACTGTTCATGAGTGTATTTTTTAAGTCTGTGTCCAACAGTGTAATATGCCATATATACAGTTGAATCGCTAAGAGTTTCTACGAGCCAGTTTTTATCCCACGGGAGAGGAGTTCCAAGCCCACTCTGCCTCGCACACGGGTAATCGTTCAGCCAGTCTATGACGTCAAGGAACCACTGTCTGGCTTCTTCAGGGTAGATTCTCATTGTTCGGACGCATTCCCTAGCGGCTTCTTTCCATCTTTCATCAGAATATTTCAAGAACCACTGGTCCTGGAGTATCTTAACGTGGCACCTTGCTGTACATCTGCATATTACTGGTTCAGGGAGCTCCCACATAGAAGATGCTAATCCCAATTCTTCAAGCTTTTCATAAACGACTTTTCTCGCAGCGTTAACGGAAAGTCCGGCAAAATCTCCGCAATTTTGTTTTAAAACTCCTTTTCTGAACTCAGCCGAATAAATGTTTTTGGTAGCAATGTCAGCGTTTGGATCGTTCTGGTCTTTTATTCTGAGTTTTTCTACTTCTTCAACAGCAGGAAATTCACCGTAGCCTTCAACATCGATTATGCTTATTGGATTTATTCCCTGCGCATCTTTATAACCGCTTTTCTGAAGGTCTCTGAGCGCAAGATAATCGTAGGGCGCGTGCGCGGGAACACTGTAAACTACAGCGGTTCCTATCTCAGGGTCTATAAAGCTCGCAGGAAGGATCGGAATTTCTTTATTAATAAGAGGCGCAATCGCTTTTTTACCTATGAGCTCGTTTCCCTTAATTTCTGAAATCACTTTGACTTCAAAGAGCTGGTCCTTCAGCCTTTCAACAGCGCTTTTGCCGATTATCCACAGTTTGCCGTTTATACTTGCTTTTACGTAAGTTAAATCAGGGCTCAACCAGATGTTTGTAACTCCAAAAATCGTTTCTGGCCTAAGCGTTGAAGCAACCAGATAAGAATCTTCATCCTTTAACTTAAAAAATATAAGCCTGAACTCAACCGGGAAAACCCCTTCTCCCTGAAGCCTGTCATGGTCTCCTACTGGAGATTTATCTCTAGGGCACCAGACAACTGGATGTGAGCCTTTTGTAACATAACCCTTATCTCTAAGCGTTAAAAACTGCCATTCTATAAAACTTGAAAACCGTTGGTCATAAATTGTAGTGACAAATTCCCTTCTCCAGTCTATCCCGAGCCCGAGTTTTTTCATCGCTTCCCTGTTCCTTTCTGTGTAGTACCTTGCCATAAACACAGGATCTTTAAATTTTTCAAGTATTTCCTCAGGCACCTTATCAATCTCCTTGAACTCTCTGACCATCTTTTCATCACCTTTCGCAAGCCTTTCTGCAGCAGAAACTATCGGCTGACCTGTCCAGTGCCAGCCCTGAGGATAGAGCACGTTAAAACCGTTAAGTTTCTTGTACTTAGCGTAGCTATCAACTCTGGATGCTGTAAACGCGTGTCCAAGATGAAGCGGACCGTTCATATAAGGTATTGGGAAAGTCACAAACACCTTATCCTTAGATTTATCAACTTCAGCCTTAAATATACCAAGGGCTTCCCATCTTTTAACCCAGGCATCCTCTACGCTATTATTCATCTTTTCGATTTAAGCAGCTGATATTTATAAATATGTCGACCCAAGCTTTTATCTCGAGCTAATTTTACTTTGATATCATTTCAATTTTTGCAATAATTTCTCTTATGACGCTAGCTTAATGAACTACCTCAACCTCTAGGTTGGAGATTCTCGGTTTATCGCCACACTTTAACAGATGTCATCCTGGAAGTTTCTTTTCTTATGTTTGCATTCTTTACATGGCTGGGTATCAACCTGTAGATCGTGCGCTTAAGGTTTTTAAAAAAATTTCTTTAATAGATCGAACGTCCCCTTAACTTCCCAGTTAAGTTAAAGCAGAACTGGATGGGGAATGACAAAAAGGCTTTCAATTCATACCAAAGATCGGCTTTTTTAATAGCGGCGGCCGGCAGGTATCCCCAGAACCTGAACAGGATGCCCGCAGGCTTACGGTCTAGGCGGTGACGGCGTGGCGCCCCTTTCTCGCCTTAGGGCTGCTCCCTCCCGGGCCTGACCCGTTTCGGCGACTGGCGCTTACCCGACCCCTTCGGATCAGGATAGCGCCAAGGTGGCCCACGCCGGCGCCATTTCATTCCTGCGGCCTGCGTTAACCCTGTTCAGGTTCTGGTTTTAACCTGCCTTATCTGGCCCCCGCATATAGCCGGTTTCGGGAATAGGGGACGGCTAACCCCCCGGCCCTACCCGCCGCCATTATTTTGTTTCTTGTATTTTGCTTTAAACGTTACTGTCTTTCTCCAGCAAACTCGATAATACGTTCTTTATAGATTCTTCATCACACCTTGCAAAGCCCTGGGCTACGTTGTTCTTTGCCCCTCCGCTGCCTTTGCATTTTTCTGTCAGAAGCTTTATTGCTTCCTGGACATCTTTAGACCTGTCTTTTGGAACCATTATAAAGAAAAAGCAGCCGTTCTGTTCACAGTTGAGCCACAGGAAGTTCTTGCCCAGATTGTTTGCTACTGTATCCCCTATTATGATCGCATCGTCTTTTTTGATCGTTCTGTCCTCAAGCAATACCAGGTTCTTTTTTTCATTGCTTCCTATTGCTAAAGCGTACTTCCTTAGAAGCTCTTCATACTTATTCTTCAGGTCTTCTGTTTCCTTTATCTTTTCGCTCACAGAGATCTGAACAGAGTTCAGGTCAGGCGCGTTCAGAGTCTTTCTGAGGTTTTGAAAAGCTGAATACATTGTCTGCACGTATCTTACAGCTGCTTCTCCGGCAACGAATTCGATCCTGTCAACCCCGTCCTGAATCCTGTCAACGTTGGTTATCTTTATAAGCCCGATTTCTCCCGTCCAGTCACAGTGGGTTCCGCCACAGGCTTCTACATCGTAATCGCCTATCTTGAGTATTCTTAACGTATTTCCAGGTACGGCACCTCCCTGATAGATTCTGAAACCGAACTGACTTTCCGCTGCAGTTCTCGGCATGAGCAGCTTTTCTACTCTAACGTTTTTCTGTACTATGCTGTTAGCATAAAGCTCTATTGATTTAAGCTGCTCCTCAGTTATTGGGGAATGATGAGTTATGTCTATTCTAGCGTAACCTTCCTCCTTAAAAGCGGAGTGCTGCCATACCCACGGTCCTAAAACTGCTCTTGCCGCTGCGTTAACTACGTGCGTTGCTGTATGATGTCTCATCAACGCTTCCCTTCTTTTTACGTCTATTTTTCCCATTACGGTTTCTCCATCTTTAAATCCTGAAACGTTCTCAACCTTATGACCTATTACCTCAGATATTTTTATAACGTCCACTACTTTCACGCCGTTGAGCTCTCCGTGATCTGGTTCCTGGCCTCCTGATCTTGGATAAAAAGCGGTCCTGTCAAGTATTACGTATCCATTGTCAACTTTTAGGACTTTTGCTACAAACTCTGTAACGCTCCTATCGTAGTAAAGCTGTTCTGTCTTTGGCAGCCCCTGAGGGTTAAAAGCGGGCTTTACGCTTTCTGTCCTTGGATTTATGTGCTTTCCGGCAACATAGTTGTAGACTTCAGAAGGGTCAAAATCTATCAACCCTTTTTCTTTAAGCACCTCTGGCGAAATGCCGTTTGATTCGTAAAGTTTTGCCGCTTCTCCTATATCGAGCTTTTTGTTTTTGTAAGAACCTAGCATTTTTTCAGCAGTTTGAAGCGTTTTTTCGTACCTCTGCTGTTCAACGTCCACCACTTCCTTAAGCCTGTCTATGTTTTCTGTCAGCTCAGGGTACATGGGCTTAAGGTAATCAGCGTGTAGCTTCATCAGGTCAAAAACAGTAACGCCCCATTTCCTTTTTTTAAGAATGTCAAGCATCCTTCTAAGGACAACCCTCAGGTTATATCCCCCGCCCACGTTGCTGGGAAGCTGTCCATCGCTCATAGCAAAAAGCAGCGTTCTTGAATGATCGAGAAGTATGAAAAGATCCTTAAGTTTCATTATCTCCTGTACTTTATCTTCTGGAATCTTTATCTTCGAATATAAGCTTTCCAGCGTATCACCTTCTGAGAAATCCATCTCCCCAGCGGTTTCATAGAAAGAAGAGGTAAAATCTTCCTCGATGATTACTGGGACAGTTTTTCTGAGATTTTCAAGTATGCTTCCGAAAACAGCCTCATAGCTTGTCGGTGTCCCGTACGAGAGCCAGACGAACCTTTCAAGCCCTGCCCCCATATCAACAACCGGAGGAGAGAACCTCGTATAGCTGGAAGGTGATCCTTCAAACTCTGTAAAAACAGCGTTTCCAAGCTCAAGGTTCTTTACAAAATACTCCAGCGAGTAGCCAAATGCTCCATACCCTAACCAGACGTCTTCCACAAAGACGACTTCTTCCTCAGGAATTCCTAGCCTCTTTGTCAAGAGATCAAAGTCGAGCTGGATGGTTCTATCTTTCCAGTAGCCTTTTTCGTTGGCCAGAGCGTGCTGTCCTATCATGCAGAAAGAAGTGTAATGCCTGCCGGTAAGCCCGACGTTTGTTATATCGTTAAACCTGAGGCTCATCTGAGGGACTATAAGAGGGTTGGCAGGAAAGTCAAATATTATCTTGCCCTCTTCAACCCTCTGGAAGTCAATTATCGAAGCGACTGTAAAGTATAAATCGTCCCTCCACCTTGCGACAACCGGGTACCTTCTAACATATTGATGCCCATTTTCAACAAAAAAGTTCTTTATTTCATTCCACATCTGTACGTAATCGAGCTTTTTTCCTGATGGATTTTTAATAAATTCATACCTTGAACAGGGCTGGTTTGGACAGTATTCCCTGTTTTTGTCAAGGGTCCAGAAGTACCTGCCACAGCGCCTGCACTTTTTTCTTATGAATCCCTTCTCTTTGAAAAGTTCCACTTGATAAAGTTCGGGATGCTTTTCTGAAAATTCTTTTCTTAAGCTTTCCTTGTCCATTATACCTTTATGGAATGTATAACTTTGATTATAAATTTATCTTACGTTGTGATTTTTTGAACACAAATATAAAAGAATGTTTATATAAACGGGAGGCATTCATTATGAACAGGTTTGGTCAAGATAGAGGTTGAAACTCCCCTAGACAAATTCAGAGAATTTATAATACTCAGTACTTGCAGATCTTTTATACCGGACGAGCTTTACATGGACAGAGACGTTTTTCCAGAAAGAGAAACAGGCGTGGGACCTATATATGTTGAAGCTGAAGACAAAGTAACGGTTAAAAAAATAGGTGAAATATCTTTCGTTAAAGCCGTAAATGTTCTTGGAGTTATATATGAATCTAAGAGCGGCAATACAAAGCTTAGATGGAGACAGACAAGAGACAGGTTTGGTAAGTTGAACGGTGAAGCTTCAGGGAACTCGATTGTAAATTTGATAACTGCAGGCGTCATAAACAAATCATACGTAGAAAAAGTTTTAAATATAGAAAAAAGTTCTAGTGAAAATGGATCATCCAATACTGATGATACCGGGTCCAACAAACCTCAGTGATGATGTATTAAAAGCCCTATGCCAGCCTATGATAGGCCACACCAGCCAGGAATTCTACGAAGAGTTCAAGGAAGCTCATCTTTTAACATCTAAGCTTTTTGGTTCAGATCCAGAAAGAACCGTACTTTTTAGCGGTTCTGGGACTTTCGGCATGGAAGCCCTTTTTTCGAGCTTTGCAAAGCCCGGAGATAAGGTTTTATCCATAGTTAACGGGTATTTTGGCGACAGGTTTGCTGAAATTGGATCGATATATGGCCTTAACGTAAAAACCATAAAGTTTGAACCCCGTCAAGATGTTGATCTCGAACTTTTAAAAAAAGAGCTTTCTTCTGAAACCTACGATTTTGTGACTTTAACTCACATTGATACCAGCACTGGTACTATGAACGATCTTCATGAAGTAGGAAAAGTTGTGAAGGAACACGGTGCCTTTTTTATTGCAGATATGGTCTCAAGCCTGGGATGCGCAGAATTTAATTTTGACGCAGAGCCCGTAGATTACGCTTTTTCAGCTTCGCAAAAATGTGTAGGAGCTCCTCCTGGGGCAATAATGGTTGCGCTTTCAAAAGAATTGCTTGAAAAGAGAGGTTCTTTAAAGGGAAGGTCGTACTATTTTGACCTTAAAAGGTGGTTGCCCGTCATGAAAGATCCAAGCATTTACTTATCAACGCCAAACATTGCAGTTATGAGAGCATTAAGGGTTGCTCTTAATGAGGTCTTTGAGGAAGGCTTGGAGAACAAAATCAGGAGGCACCAGGAACTCGGGGAGATCGCATATGAATTTGTAGTTAAACGGGGATGGGAACCCCTGTCAAAAAGGCCATCACCCTCAGTAATAGCTTTTGATCTTGGAAAACCTGTAGCCAATGAAGTTGCCAAAAACCTTTACAAACAAGGAATACTAGTAGCCAGAGGGCTAGGAACCCTGAGTTCAAGGGTTATAAGGGTTGGTTACATGGGATGGACAACTAAAGAACTGCTTTATAATACATTAAAAAAGATAGAAGATGCTTTTAACGAGATAAAGCATTAAACCTTTTATGATCGGTTCAAAACCGGCATACTTTCTGGCAATAACAATTCCTTTTCTTACAAGCTCGATGGTAGTATATTCTCTTTTATACAAAGCCGTTTTTTTATCGCAAATTCTGAACGTTCCCGCAAGCTATGTGGAAGCAACGATGTCTTATTCTTTTTACGGCGGAGCCGTTGGGGGTTTAGCGCTCGGGTACATGGCTGACAAGTTCGGCAACAGGCTCGCAATGCTTGTCTCAGCAGCAATATATTCAGCAGCATCTATTGCTGCCCCATTTGTCAGATCACTGCTGTTGCTTTCATTCTTATGGGCCATAGTCGGGTTTGGAGTTAACGCTGAGAACGGGATAACATATGCAATAGTTGTGAAGCTGTTTGAAACTTCCCGGGGTACGTTTGGAGGTTTTCTCCAGGGGCTTTATTTCATAGGAATGTCAATCGACACTTTGCTAGCGCTTTTTTTAAAAGATGTTTACGGTTACTTTTTCATTATAGGTTTAACCGGAGCTTTTTCTGCCGTTCTTTTCTTGATCTTGCCTGAATCAAAATCCGATAAAAAAAGGCATTCGGAGCCACTAAAAAAATATTCCAAGAGCTTTATTCTAGGATCACTGATCTCTTTTTCTTCCTTCTTTTACACAATCGTTCTGGTTACATTTGTACCTCTTTTTGTAAAAGGATACCTTGTTACTTTTTATTCGCTTGCCGGTTTTACAGGTTTCATAGTCTTTGGCTATCTATCAGATATGTTTGACAGATCTTTGGTGTCAGTTTTCCTTCAAGTTGCAGGAATCGTTTTTATAATCGCAGCGTTGACCGAAATCGTTGGGCTAAGTTATGCATTTTTTGGGCTTTATCTTGCATCTTCATTTTTTTCATACCTTGGGATCTGGCTTGGCGAATTCTTTCCTGAAAACGCAAGGGCAACGGGAATAAATGCTTCGCTTTTCGTTGGAAGGCTCATGGGAGGGGCTGGTCCGCTGCTCGTGGGTTACCTTGGCCGGAACAACCTTTTTGGTTTTTACACAGGAGCGCTCCTTATAGCCCTGATTTTAGGATTGTTTTCAAGCCTTCTGATTAAGAAGTACATAAAGGCTTAAAATTTTCCTTAATGTCAACAATTTATGGCTTTTGGGAAAAAATCATAGACAACTTGTTTTATCTCTAAATCTGACATGATCAGCTTATGAGAAAGTTAAGGCTCGAAGATGTTCCTGATTATGGCGAGCTTGTTTCGGCTTTAGTGAAGAACAGGTCAAAGGTAAAGCTCAAAGATCTTGCTTTTGTTTCATTTTTGGCTTTTACAGGAGCGAGAATAGGGGAAGCGCTAAATTTGACGTGGAACGACCTGGACTTTAAAAACAGGACCGTGATAATAAAACAGGAAAAGAAGAGGGAAAACTTTGTCAGAAAGGTCCCTGTTCCGAACGATTTCTTCTGGGACGTTTTCAGAAGGTTGAGGGAGAAAAAACTAGGGAACAAACCTTTCAGCTTTACTGAAAGAAATGGTCGTTACATAGTTTACAAAGTTACAAAAAAGATCATGAAGAAGAGGTACAGGCCTCACGCCATAAGGCATGCCTATGCAACTTTTATAATGAAAAAGACAAAGGATCTCGAAATGGTAAGGAGGCTTCTTGGACACAGAGATTATACTGTAATAAGGGAATACATGAACTACACCCAGGAGGATCTTGAAGAAGAGCTCAGGGGTATATTTAGTGAACTAGAAAACTGGAACGAATAAAAATAAAAAATGAAAAAAGGTTATTTACTGTTTTTTCTTGACGACGATTTCTATCGTTGAAACGTTCCTCTTCTGGTCTCCTTCGCCTACTTCTTCGGTTCCTATGGTTATCTTGTCGATCCTGTAGACGTCCTTGCCGATCCTGTTGACCAGGACCTCAGCCACATCTACAGCTCTTGATATAGCCCTGCCCCTAGCCCTGAGTATTACCTCAGGATAGGAGGAAAGCTGAAGCTGTGCTGAAAGTGCGTAGACCATCAGAGGCTTCTTCCCGATAAATATGTTGTTTGGCGGATAAGCCTTTTTTTGTTCAGCTGATTCGCCCTGTTGTTTTTCAGAAGATTGTGATGTCATGTTTTCTCACTCACATAACCATAAGATAAGTTATATATATTCTTTTTGAACAAAACGTTCTTAATTTCATTTTATTGTATTTTTGTGAGGAAATATTGGATAAAAGCAGAGGACCGCTGAAAATTATAATGATAATATTAATAACTGATTTTTGACATTTTTTAAGCATGGTAAGGGGAGTCTTCATAGGCAGGTTTCAACCTTTTCATCACGGTCACGGCGAAGCAATAAAGTTTGCTCTAGAAAACTCAGATGAACTGCTTATCGTAATAGGTAGCGCCCAGAAAAATCATGAGCTTGAAAACCCTTTTACGACCGGGGAAAGGTATGAAATGATCCTGAGATATCTGAAGACGAAAGATTACAGAAAGCCCATACTTATAACTCACATGGACGATATAGTAAATCACAGCCTGTGGGTCAGAAACCTCATATCTTATTTGCCACGATTTGATTATATATTTTCAAACAACAGGCTCGTTAAGATACTTGGGGAAGAAGCCGGGCTCAAGGTTATACCGGTTCCTTTTTATAAGAGGGAAGAGCTGATGGCTACAAAGATACGCGAAAGGATAATAAAAGGCGAACCGTGGAAAGACCTGGTTCCTGATCCAGTTTACGAATACATAAAAGAAATCGGAGGAGATTTAAGGATAAAAGAGCTCGCTATCGCAAAAGAAGACGTTCACTGAGAAAACAAAGATTCATCCATAAAAATCGGCATGTTGTAAAAAGTAGCTAAAGCTACGGCGTCCGAGGCTCTGTAATTTTCAAGAATGAGATTTTTCCCGTTTCTCCCTATAAAATAAATGTTTGCTCTAAAGACGCTTCCACGTGCATAAATTTCAACTTTCTCTAGCTCTAGGCCTTCGGAATTTGCGAGCTCCTCTATCAAGTTGTACACTGTCGGCAAAGATTTTCTGTCCCCCTGCATGAACCTTATTATATGGTATGATACTTCGCCGCTGAAAGATCCCATAACTACTTTTCTCCCATCCTGAGCGGTGAACTCGATGAAGCCTTCTGTTCCACTTTCGTCGAGGACGCCTACGTTGGTTATTTTAACTTCTACAAACATGTTTCTGTCTATTTTTTCAAAGGCTCGGCTAAAAGCTTTTTGCATTTTTGCTTCGCGCAGTTAAAAAATGTTTTTATCTTTGAACGATATAAAAAAATCAATAAATGCGTAGGGATAAATCACAGTCTACTATAATAGGAAGCTTGATAGTGATCGTCATAACGGTAATCTTAGGTATAGCCATACTTTCATGGGGAATGTCGCTTTTAACTTCACAGCAAACAGGTTTTAATTCAATATTTTTTACAAAAACCCAGATGGTACTTGACAATTTTAACATTGAATATGCGTACAAAAATTCTTCAAACACTTTGACTGTCTGGGTAGGAAACTATGGTCAAACCGGGGTACAGATTATCAGCGTTATGGTATATAACTCAACTTACAGCTATAATTATAAGTGCAATATTATGGTGCCTCCTTCAGGTTTATCAAAGATTACAGTAAACGGGTTGCAGCTCATCAAGGGAAGCGTTTATACAGTAAAGGTTGTTGCTTCTGATGGCAATACCGCGGTGAGCAAGATATGAAGAAAAAGGGACAGGCTGAAATCATAGGAGCCCTTTTCTTTATTATAATACTGGTTATGGCTTTTGCTACATTTTATTATATGTATTACGATTTCTCGAGCTTTGCTTATCTTGAAAACCAGAAAATTCAGCAGGAACATATAGCGCAAGCTCAAATTCTTGTGGAAAATTATAGCGTACAAGCACAGAACGTTCAGTTCAACGTATCTTCAACTAATTCCTTAAGTAGCTCGCCATATCTTTACAAGCTTGATGGTATAGCTCCTGTTACTTTAAACGTAA
>JAGDXJ010000062.1 GCA_023256355.1 Nitrososphaerales archaeon
TGCTGAAAGAAGCAAAGAGGAGGTAATGAACGCCTTTCCAGGACGATTCTTCTACAGCCTTAGCGGGGCTAACCATATACGAACATATGTTCGGATAAATATTTAAGTTTTTTCCGGTGACTTTTATTTTAAGATACTCACTGGCCAGGTCTCCATCCTGTACGCGCTATCCCAGAATTCATATTCATAAAAAGCGCCTATCCGGTACGTTTCCTTCATTTCTTCAAGTTCCCTTTCAGAAAGGCTCAGAGAATCTATGTAATCGAGGACCTCCTGCACAGAGCTGCCGTAAGCGCTTCCGGAGTAAACTTCTGCCCATGAAATGTAAGGGTTGTCTTCTTTCATCCTCCGGATCGCATACCTTCCAACTTCCCTGTAAATCCAGTAGCATGGAAGCACTGAAGCCAGCCCTATGTGAAAGGGTTCTGAAGAAGTCATGGCAAGCAGGAAGTTCTTGTATGCAACGAGAGAAGGGGAAGGCCTGTAAGCTTCGGTATTTATTCTGAAATCCTTAACAAGTCTGCCGTGGAGCGAAGCTTCAACGTTAGTTGCGTTTGCCACGTGTCGTGCGAACATGTTCGTAACGGTCATCTCGGGCGCCCTAGCTGCAAGAAATGAAAGAGCTCTCGAATAATCCCTCAGATACATTCTGTCCTGGGCTACATAAAAGCTGAATTTCTCCGTGCTCAGGGTTCCTTCGATCATTTCTACTATAAAAGGATGCTTAAGTATCATTTCAAAGATGTCGGCTGATGCATTCCATATATGCTCAGAATTATTCATAATTAATGATAAATTTTTCTTATATTTTAATTTTTATCATAATTTAGAAAAATTATGGCGCCTTCAGGTATCTGTAAGCTGGGTTTGCCGGGCCGTAGCCTTTGCCGATGTTCAGTCCCCGCCTGATAGCTTCCTGCATGAACTTCCTTGCCAGAGAGTACGCTTTGAACGGTTCGTAGCCTTTGCTCAGATACGCTGTGATAGCGGCTGAAAGAGTGTCCCCTCCTCCATGCGTGTTTCTGGTGTTTATTCGTGGATACGTGAACTTTTTTAAATTTTTTCCATCGTAAACTATGTCTGTTACGTTTTCGCCTGCCATGTGCCCTCCCTTTATAACCACGTACTGTGGCCCAAAGTCCTTGATTCTTTTTGCTGCTTCTATCATGTCTTTGACGCTCGAAATCTTCAGTCCTGAAAGGATTTCTGCCTCCGGCACGTTTGGGGTAGTCATGAAGGCTACTGCGAGCAGGTCTTTTTTTAACGACTCTATTGCTTCCTGTCTCAGGAGCACCGCACCGCTCTTTGAAACCATCACGGGATCCACGACCAAGTTGAGCCCGTGCTCTCTTGTTTTGATCGCTACGGATTTAACGATCTCGCTGTTGCTCAGCATTCCCGTTTTTCCGTATTTTATATCAAAGTCGGCGAGGACAGCTTCTATCTGAGCTTCTACAATTTCTGGAGGAATGTCATGTATGGCTGTGACTTCAAAGGTGTTCTGAGCTGTAACAGAAGTTATGACTGTTGCACAGTAAACTCCAAGTGCCGTACATGTCTTGAGGTCCTGCTGCATGCCTGCGCCTGCTCCTGAATCCGAACCAGCTATAGTAACCGCGAAGCGCATAAATTATTATTTTATTTTTAAATAAAAAGCTTTTCTCTACGCCTTTTTCCATTCTTCCACAAAAAGCCTTGCTGCAATTTGAGGGTTATCAGAAGCAAATATAGCTGAAATAACAGCAACGCCTTTTACGCCAAAGCCCTTCAGCATCTTGACGTTTTCAAGCTTTATTCCCCCTATTGCATATACCGGAATCCTTACTAGCTTAATGAGCTGCTTCAGCCCTTCCACACCCAAGACCTTTTCCTCTGGCTTTGTGCTACTGAGAAATATAGAACCCGCGCCTATATAATCTGCACCTTCTTTTTCGGCTGTAACCCCTTCCTGTGGAGTGCTTGCTGAAACCCCGATTATAGCGTCCCCGAGCATCTTCCTTGCAACGTCAGCCGGAAAATCCTCCTGACCGAGGTGGACACCGTCTGCATCCACTGCATAAGCGACGTCAACCCTATCGTCCACTATAAAGATGGCCCCATACGATCTGCAGAGTTCTTTAACTTTTTTCGCCTGCTCTATCATGGCCCTTACTCCAAGCTCCTTTTCTCTGTACTGAATGATCCTCGCGCCAGCATCGAGAAGAAGTTGAGCACTTTTAATATGGTCAAATCCCCAGCGCCTGACCGTTATCCCGTAAAGCCCTTCTGGTAGCTTCATATTTTTAAGTTGCTGAGCACTTTAATAAAAACTTATACAGACATGGCATTTATGATGGTTGCATAAGCTATCAAAATTTACAAAAATACAAATTGCTCAAAAATCGTAAACGTTGATTTTTTATTGAAAAAACGATGTTCAAAAGATCAAGCTTTAGCTATAAATAAGGCGACAATATAGTTAGTGCCATGGGTAGCAATCTTCCTGAGCTTGGGAAGCTCCCTCCGGAAATGTTTGAAGAAATAATATACAGAAACCTAGGGAAGATAAGAAAGGAAGTTGTTGTACCTCCGAGGTCTGGAGTTGACTTTGGCGTTATAGAATTTGGAGAATTCGCGCTGATAGTGAAGACTGATCCGTTGTTTATAGTTCCTGAATACGGCTGGGAAAGGAGCTCCTGGTTTGCAGTTCACATTCTTGCAAGCGACGTAGCAGTTTCAGGCTCTCCGCCCATGTACGCGGCCGTCGACCTCAACCTGCCTAAAAAGATGAAAAAAGAAGAATTTGAAAAGATGTGGAAGGGCATAAGCGATGAATGTAAAAAGCTCGACATAGCCGTAGTTGCCGGACACACTGGAAAATACGAAGGGACTGATTACCCAATGATAGGAGGTATGACATTTCTTTCTATCACAAAAAAAGATGGATACGTTACTACTCAAATGGCAGAGCCAGGAGACACAGTGATAATGACAAAAGGCCCAGCTGTAGAGGCTTCAGGCATACTTGCAGCTATGTTTCCCGAAATATTAGAAAAAAGGTACGGTAAAGATTTCGCTGAGAGGGCCGCTAAAATATTTTACCAGCAAAGCGTGTATGCAGATGCCATGACGCTTGCACAGATAGGACTCAGAACCGGAGTAACGTCCATGCATGATGCCACAGAATACGGGGTATGGGGTGCACTCAACGACATAGCGGAAGCCAGCGGGCACGGGGTTCTGGTCTATGAAAACGCGCTTTTTTACGATCAAGACGTAAAGAAGGTGTTTGACCTTTTTTCAGAACTTACCGGGGAAAAAGCAGATATCTATTCTGCAATAAGCGAGGGAACGATGATAGCAACAGTAAAAGAGAAAAAAACGGAGGAGGCCATAAACGTGCTTCGCAAAAATGGCATAAAGGCTGGCGTTATTGGAAAAGTTACCGAAGAAAGTGGTGTTTTTCTCAAAAAGGAAGATGGTAGCGAAGAAAAGATCGACAGGCCTGCGAAAGATCCGTTCTGGTCTATGTTTTTTAAAGCCTCTAACCTAAAAAAACATTCTTCACTTTAACTATAATTGTTTTGAACCGTCTTTAATGTGAAAATTATCGTCAAACAATTGGATCTTTTTTATTGTATGGTCCTTCTGAACCTCGGGTTACTCTGTGCAATTCTGGTAACCATTTCATACCCAAGTAGTCCGATTACGACAACAACGGTTATCACAAGAAAGAATCCACTCCAAGGTCATTAAGGTTGTATAGCTGTATCTGAAACGGTAGACAATGTTTTTGAAAAAGCGTAAATATACATAGCTGAAATCTATGTCATGCACGAGGAAAGGGAAGCCGGGTTCTTTTCATTTGCAAGATGGGGCCTTGGTGGCGTGCTCATCATCTTCCTCATTGTGTTTGCGGCTATTGCAGTCCTTATGATAGGGAAGTTCAGCCTGTTTTCTGAGGTTTCTGCTGCCGTGCTCTTCATTGCGCTGATAATTTACGTGCTTGTGAAAAAATCTGAGAGAATAGTTCTCCCCTCAAGTCAGCAGTGAACAACCTGCTGTTCGCTCTAAGCTGAAATAATTTTTAAATAAAAATTACTGTAAATTATGGCGTGGTTGCCTCTGAGGTGAGTAACTTTTGAGTAAGCTCGCTATCATCGGCGGAATAGCTGGAGTCGGGAAGACCACAGTCCTGAACGTTTTTTACGAAAAGCTAAAGGCAAAGAACGTTGACTTTGAAACCTTTGTTTACGGGACTGTAATGCTCAATGAGGCTGAAAAAGCCGGAATAAAGGACAGGGACCAGATGAGGAATCTGCCTTATGAAAAGCAGGTTGAGCTTCAGAAGTCAGCCGCAAAGAGGATAGCTTCTTCAAAATCTTACCTTAAAGTTGTCGACACTCACTTTCAGATACCAACGCCTTTTGGCTACCTGCCGGGCATACCGATGCACGTTGCAAGGATACTGAAACCAACTCACCTTTTCCTGATAACAGCACCTGCAGAACTGATAATAAAGAGGAGGATGAACGACCCTACAAGGAAGAGGGAGATAATACCTCTGGAAAAGGTTGAAGAGGAGATTGAGTATTCAAGGATGTACATGATATCTGTATCAAACATAACAGGGGCCCTTGCGTCTGAAGTTGTGAACGAAGAAGGAAAGCCTGAAGCAACTGCAGAAGAACTTATAAAAAGGCTTGAGCTGTAAAAAACCTCTAAAGCGCAGGAAAAACTTATGAGGCTGTTCATGTTTTGATATATCATGATCAGCACAGAAGATTTAAAAAGAATCCTCGAACCAAAGAACTCTCTGTTTATAGCATGGGACGTTCACAGGGCCCTGTTTAACGGAACCTTTAACAGAGAAGAATTTCTTAAAGGCTTTCATACATCGCTCAGCGCTGCAAGAAAAGCCAGAGTGCCGGTGATATTTACAAAGATAACGCCATTCCCTGCGGGGTTTGAACCGGCAAACGCAAAGCTGATGAGATGGAGAGGAAGTTTCAGACCCGAAGATATGGAGCTCATAGTCCAGCCACAGCAGGAAGATATCGTTTTAAACAAGAACACGTGGTCGATCTTTGTCGGGACAAACGTAGAGCTTCTTGCCAGGAACTCAGGCAGGTCAACCTTTGTGTTTACAGGCATAGCGACAGATATAGGAGTTGAGACAAGCGCAAGACACGCTTACGCCCTTGGGTTTGTTCCGGTGATAATAAGCGATGGTGTTTCTTCTCAGGACAGGGAAGCGCACGAAAGATCGCTGGCAAACATGAGAAGGTTCTTTCCGGTAATAAGTTCTGAAGAGCTATCAAAGGTCTGGAGCTAGATTACTTCAGAAACCCTTAATAAAGCGTATTTTTTATTCAATCTATGCCACTGTTCAAAAAAGAATTAACATTGGAGAACGTCAAGGACATGCAGGCTCTTATAAACAAGTTCTCAGAGTACCTGGAAGACGAAGGGTACAAGGTTCAGACAAAGGTGGAAGGTGACAGAGCCATTCTGCAGGCTCAGAAAGGGGGCATACTGAGGGACATAGTTGCGGCAGAAAGGGCTTTAACTTTCACTTTTGAAAAGAGCGGGGGAGACTTGAAGGTAACAGTCGGTGTGGGTAAATGGCTTCAGAACCTGGGTGTAACGGCGCTCGAGGTGCTTTTCCTGTCAGAACTTTTCGTGTTTGTCGATGTGCCCGAAATCCTCTGGAACTCTCACGTTGAGAACGAACTCCTCAAAAAGCTTAAAGAAATAGCCAGAGAAGCTTAAACATAAACTATTTTTTAATTTTAAAAGCTTATAATTATATTAGACCATAATATAATCATGAAGATAGGGCTTGCTCTTGAAAACTTTGTTCCTCCTGGAGGAAATGTAGACGTCCAGAAGCTAGCAAAGATGGCAAAGCTGGCTGAAGAGCACGGGTTTGAATCGGTCTGGACCTGGGATCACCTTTTGCTCGGTTCCAAAAAGGTTTATCCGATACTTGAACCTGTAACAGCTCTGAGTTACGTTTCAGCGTTTACATCTAAAATAAAGCTTGGGACAATTTATGTATTGCCCCTCAGGACCCCCCTTGTAGCCGCGAAGCTTATTTCTTCGCTTAACTATATTTCCGGAAACAGGCTCATGCTCACGGTTGTTGCTGGCTGGTACGAAAAGGAGTTTCTCGCTGTCGGAACCGATTTTGCACAGAGAGGCAGAATACTCAGCGATTATTTAAAGCTCCTCAGACGCCTGCTGAGAGAAAGCGATGTCAATGAGAAGCTTGACAGCATGACCTTTCTACACGCAAACATAGAACCAAAGGCTGAAAACATCAAGATCTTTATAGGTGCCTATCTTGAAAACCCGATAAAGAGGGCGGCTAAGCTGAGCGACGGCTGGATGGCTTACTATTACAAGGAAGAGGACTTTACTGAGGGATTAAAGATAATAGAAAGGCATTCCCTCGGCAGAGCTTTGGAAAACTCCGACATGGTACCTGTTTATGTAGGGGAAGACGGAAGACAGAAGGTGCACGAGTTCACAAAAACGTACATGGACCTGCCAGAGTGGTCAAAGTGTTCTGTTGAAAGCGGAATATACGGCACTGAAAAGGACGTAGCCGAGAGGATAGAGTCTTATAAAAAAGCCGGAGTCTCAAGGCTCGTGCTGATACCTGCTTACTATGAGCTGGAACAGGTAGAAAAGCTGGGGAAGATTATAAGGGATTTCCAGCTTTAAAGTCAAATAATGTAGAAGTGCGTTCTACAGCGATTTTTTATATACATAGCTTTTATTTAAATTATATATAATGTCAGGATTAATAGAGCTTGTTCATAAAGATGTTGAAGAAATTCCAATAGATCTCATAAACGAAGATTCGTTCGTAATAAGGACAAGCTATGAAGATATTGAAGAGCTTGCTGAGTCGATAAGGTCGCTTGGGCTGATTGAACCGGTTATTCTCAGAAGGTCTGGTGGCGAAAAGCCATATGAGCTGCTTGCCGGTCACAGAAGACTTAAGGCTTGCAGGATGGTAGGGCTGAAAAAGGTAAAAGCTGTAGTCATCGATGTAAACGATAAGGATGCGTACCTGATAGCCATAACTGAAAACCTTCAGAGAAAGAGCCTGAACCCGATCGAGGAAGCTATGGCTTACTACAGTTATGTTCATAAAAAAGGCTGGGGAGGCGTTACGGAGCTGGCCAAAAACATAGGTAAATCCCCAGCTTACGTTACAATGTACATAAAGCTTCTAGAACTTCCTCTAGAAGTTCAGGAAATGATAGCTAAAGGCGAACTGAAGCCTTTTGTGGCTGCCGAACTGGAAAAGGTAAAGGATGAAAAAACGCTCAAAAAATTAGTGGACGAAATTACAGATAAAAAAATAAGCATGAGGGAACTTAGAAACAAGATTAAAGATATAAAGTATGATTTTGGCAGAGAGGAAAACCCGAATTTAAAGTACTATACTGTTTTAAAGAACATGATAGCGGCAACGAGGAACTGTCTTATCCAGTATGATGTTTCCATAAACAAGCTCGAAGAAGGTTCAGATGCTTATAAAAAAGCTCTTACCTACAGGTTTGAGCTTCATCAGCTTTTGGATTCTATGCTTAATGAGTTTTCTGATGTTAAAAAGGAACTTTACCACGAAGGATTAAATCCCTGACGTTTTTTATTACTTCAGATGGCAGTTTCGGCGTTTTAAAGTTTTTACCACGAGTATCGAAGGTTGTTTTTTCATTATTTTCTATTTTGATATCAGTGGAAGGCTGAAATCTTGTAGCCAGCGCCCAAAGCACTTGATCTTCGTCAGAGGGGTCTATGTCGCTGTCCACAAGTATGTTTATATGAGCGTCTGGAACTTCATCAGCTCCTATATGAAGGATCCTTCCGCACCTTGATATATCAACGTAATTTTTACCGTTCAAAATTTCGTAATTATCATGAGGCTTTACAATAAGCACAACTTTGCTGCTGGTTCCCTCTGGATTGGCTGATGGGTCGAGCCTGTTACATAGAACATCCTGCAAAACTGCGTGCTTGTATCCGCAAAGCATAGATGAAAGCAGACCAAAAACTGTAAGCTCCTGTTCACCTTCGGAAATTATGACCATCTTAAGGTAATGATCAAGCCCAAGGGCGAGAAGCGCAAGCTGCATGGCTTCCCCCGGTGAAGGTTTCAAAATTTTACCAAAAAGCACATAGTGGACACCTTTAAGCGGCCACTCCAGCCTGTAGCTGCTGACGCTTTGAAAAAAATTTCTGATCGTGCCCAGTATTATCGGTTCCTTCGAAATACTTGATAATGTTATGTGTTCTTTTGAGTTAGAGGGGTTTATTTCCAGGTATAACGGTTTATCTTTCATGTACATGGCTTCAATCAAAGCGTAATTGTTTGTGGATCGGTTCGATATATACCCGGTATATTCAGTAAAAGGGCCCTCAGGATAGCTTTTGTCCCAGAGCACTTTTCCTTCAAGGATGATTTCTGAATTTGCTGGAACCGGCAGATCGTTCGTGATTCCCGTTGTAAGATAGTCATTTATGAAGCCCTCGATCTTAGAATATTCGTTCTGAATTCTTGAGGCGGCAAGAAGATAATATATCGGATGCGCTCCGATTATTACAGAAATTGGCAGGTCCTTTTTTAACATCAGAGATTTCTGAAAATAGGTCCACAGATGACCTCTGGAGTGCATGCTGAGCGCTATCTCATTCTTTCCTATCAGTTGGATCCTTGCAAAGCTGAGATTCACGATTTTAAAATTTTCAGGATCCCTTGCGACTATTATGCCAGAAGTTATATATCGACCCCCATCCTGTGGATAATGCAAAACGATCGGTAATTTATGAAGGTCAACTTCGGAAAAAGTATGTATAACCTCCTTTACTGGCGCTTCATCCTTCTTTACTTCATAGTTTACGTTTCTTCTTGATATATTATCCCAAAAATCATAAAAAGAATCTTCATTAAGATTAAAATAAGAAAATATCCTCTGTCTTGAACTGAATACGTTACTTACTAACATAAATTTTTCATAATTTTTAATCTTCCTAAAGATAAGGAGAGGTGCTGGCCTCTCAAGTAGGCTTGCTGTTGCAGTAATTTCATAATCTGTTGAAACTTCTTTATCTATTTCAACAGCATCTTCTGGATGTTTTATAATATAATTTTCTATTATCTCTTTTAAAGACATATAACGTTAATTTCGGGATTTTTTATTTAATTATTTGTATGAATGACGATCTGTGGTGATGAGCCTATAAAAGTTAGGGCATAAAATCTTAACGGAACACAAAAATATATTCTGTTAGCCTGTTTGATGCACAAAAAATTTAGTCGTCTAATAATATTACAAACAAAAAAGATTTAAAAAATCGGATTGCACGATCAAAATTGTAAAGATAAGAGAGTAAAAAATATATGATAAAAAATTAAATCGGACATGTGGAACTTAATTTTTCAAAAGAGTTTTTACAAATTCTTAACGAAGCCTCTATAACCCCTAGCCAGTTCCAAATTTATGTCTACCTTCTAAAAAACGGTCCTAGCTCGATAACAGACATTTCAAGCGATTTAAAAAAAGATAAGGCTGTTGTTTATAAACATATTGAAAGCCTGATGAGAGCAGGTCTTGTTGAAAAAGATCTCAGAAAGGGGTTATTTATAGCCAGGAACGTAGATGATTTTAGAAAGATTTTAAGCGAAACTGTAGAAGATAGTTACAAAAAGAAAAAAGAACTGCTTGACGAAGTTTTGAAGCATCTTTCTGATAAATTATCACCAAGCTTTTCATACGCTCCTCCAGAATACAGGCTCATATTTGGTAGAAAAAGGCTCTATAACGAGCTAAAAACGCTTTTTAACCAAACCTTTTATGAATACAGACTTATCATGTCTGGCAATGGTCTTCTTAGAAGCATAAGACATGGTTTACTGGATTCATATCTTGGTATGATAAATCGTGGTGTTAGCGTTATGATAATTTCTGAAGTTAATACAGAAAATATAAAAGAGGCTTCTTATCTGTACGAGCACATACCCTTTAAACACCTAGAAGGAGTTCAAATCAGATTGAACATATTTGATAATGATAGGGTTTTGATTGGAGCAATACAGCACGATGAAGATATGAACATAAACAGACCAGACGACAGCTACATTCTAATAAAAGATCTAAAATTAGCCAAAGGCCTCATCATACTGTTTGAAACTTTATGGAAAAGCGCCAAAGACGCTGGAGAGATTATTGAAAAAATTAAATACGTAACATCAGAAAAGTAAGGTTAGCGTTTACTGTTTATCGTTCAGCAAAAGGTATGTTTCCCCTGTGCTCTTCCAGTAAAACCTTGGAGGATCAAATTGTCTTTCATCAGGGTCGCTAACTCCAAGCTCTTTGCCGTTTAGCTTTATGTACTTTGTAGTAGGTCTGCTATCCCTTCCTCTTAGTGCTGCTATCTTTCCATCGACCATTACCATCGCCGGACCTACCAGGTCTCCATTTTCTATAGCTCCAAGAGCATCGGTTCCAACGCTTCCAGGCGGTTTATCTATGAGCACGCAGTCAGCTTCAAATCCTTCCTGAATTTTACCGGTGTTTATCCATTTTTTATAATAGTCATATATGTTACCTGTAGCCATAGCTATTGCCTTTTCAGCAGGCACATTTCCTACTGCAGATACAAACTTGACTCCCTGCATCATAGCTATCGGGAACCATCCTTGTCCTGTAGGCGTGTCACTGCCCAAAATAACCCTGTGAAGTTCATTCTTTGTTCTTAAATAATCAAGTATTTTCAATGACATCTTCCAGTTGCCGTATGTTACAAGCTCAACAGCGGCCTTAGGCGCAACTTCCATAACTTCCCTGGTGAGGTCCCATGGGGCTGCGGTGCTTCCTCCGTTTGTATGAGCTAGCTTGTCTGGCTGGAGATTTTTCACAAAATCTGAGTCTAAATAGACTGCGCCCTTTAAAACACCTGCGCCAAAATTTGTTGGAATAAACATGCCATACTTTCTTGCCCATGAAGCCATTTCGAGCAGTTCTGCAGGTTTTAGATCAGAACTTCCACCTATCTGAGCTACTTTCCATATTCCAAGATCGCTCAGCTCTTTAAAGTCGCTCTCTTTAAGCCCTTTGACTAAAATTATGCTTCCACCGTGAACTTTCATAAGCCCTCCTGGCCTGTAATTCTTCCACGCAAAATAATGCACAATTGCTGAAGCCTTTACCCCATCCGGATTTGGAGGATAGAAATCGGGTTCGCCCTCATACCTTGCAAATTCATCAACAGTTGTAGTTGTGCCCTGGTATAGGGCTTCAAGGGCAACCCCAATCATTCCGTTTTCTGGACCCCATTCGCCAAACCCCAGGTGTGTATGAGGATCGATCAATCCAGGTATCAGGACCATGCCATTGGCGTCAATCCTGATATCGGCTTTTTCAGGATGTATTTCATTTTCATATCCTATCTGCGTGAATTTGCCATCCTCAATAAGAACCGTATCAGCCTTTAAAATCCCCTTGTCCCAGTCTCCGCTGACAATTTTCCCTGCATTGAATATAGCTACTTTCATCAAGTTAATTAAATTAAGAAATTGTTCTTAAGCTTTTGGTTGCACTGCATAGGTGTGCCGGTAAAGCTATTATCATTATCCTTGCAGTATGAAACAAAGCGCCTAATATGACAAAGCGTAAAAATATCGGAGCCGCCTCAAAAACATGAAACAAAAAACACAAAAGGTTTTGTCCATAAATTATAAAAATTAAGCATATGATAAGGTAATGCCAGCTTTTTTGCTTAACCTGTGTTGCCTTTGCTGCAATGAAGAAAGGCATTTCTGTATCGGCTGAGCTCAAAGCGTGAAGCTTTATGTACTGCCTCCTGCTTCCGTCCCCGT
>JAGDXJ010000052.1 GCA_023256355.1 Nitrososphaerales archaeon
TTTTTAAGACTGGATAAAGTTCGTAAAGTATTATAAGTGCTTTTGAGTTCTCTTTTTCATGGCGACGGCCGCTCAATTAATATTGGTGGTGCGCCTGAGCCGACTTCTCAGGCTATACAGGCTGTCGCAGCAAAGCAAACCATCGAAAGCTCAGCAACAGAAGGACTAGCAAAGCGCGCCTTTTAACGAAGGGAAGCGCAGAAAGAAAGCTAGAAAGGCTTGGGACACGTTCGCGAAAGCATTCAACGAACTGAACTACATGAAGAGAACAGTTTTTTCGGGTCAGAAAATAGACTTCGAATGAACAGCCAGAATGATCTATGAAAAATACAAAAGCCTGTTAGGATCAGCCAACGTCCAGCAACTTATAAACGAGAACAATGAATTGGTCTTCATACATCGTTTTGCATAACGGAGTAGCTCCCGTTAAACGGGAATAACCCTCGAGACCTTGGGAACCTTCGCCTTTTAATGCAGGGAGGAGGTCAGTAAAGGAAAGCTAACAACAGATAATTTTAAAGCTTTAAAGTTTATATCTGCTAAAGCTTTAAAGTATATCATGATAGGGGGAGCTATATCTGAGCCTTATGTACCTTTTGACAAAAATGGCCACGTAGATTACGCAAAGTTAAAAGATGCTATCATATTGCTTCAGGAAAAAGGTGTGGACGGCTTTATGGTAAATGGCATAGGAGGAGAGGCTCTTGTACTTTCTACGGATGAAAGAAAAAAAGTACTTGAAAGCGTTCTGGAAGTAAGCAAGAAGGAAATTTCTGTTCTGGTAACTTCCTATTCTTTGGATGCAACGCTAGAGCTCATAAAGCATGCTAAAGACGCAGGGGCAGGATATGCAGTGATAACTCAGCCGTTGATATATCCATTAAAAAACCCTGTAGAATACTTTAAGAAAATAGCTTCAAGATCTCAACTCCCGCTCATACTTTATAACGAAAAGCAGCTCGGTAACCTGTTAACCCCGGCTCAGGTTGTTTCAATACTGAAGATAGAGGGCTTTATAGGCTATAAAGATAGCACCAAAGATATAGGACATCTTCAGGAGGTTTCAGACGAGATGCCTGAAAAATCTCTGCTTTTGGCCGGAAGCGACTCTCTGATATACATGACATACGCGCTTGGAGGCGTTGGGATCGTTTCGCTGATAATAAACGTTTTTCCAAGCTTAATAATAGATCTTGCAAAGAGCATGAAAAAAGGAGATTATAAGAAAGGCCTAGAACTACAGAAAAAAGTAAACAGGGTAAGGACCATACTAAAATCTTACGGATTCAGCGCCGGATACAGGTATGCTGCTAAGCTTGCAGGAATAGATTTTGGATATACTTATGATAGGTCAGAAGACCTCAGCGAGCAAGAAGCAATGGATCTTAAACAGAAACTACAAAAAGAAGGATTGATCTGAAAGATAAAAAATTTAATTTATTATTTATTTTCTGATTTTAATCTTATGCGTTCATGCATTTGAACTTATTATAAATGACGCTTTAGAAACTCTGAATAGACTGCACTTATATATAAGCCGTTTATAATCTGAAATATTGTGC
Organism: Nitrososphaerales archaeon; assembly: GCA_023256355.1. Taxonomy (GTDB): domain Archaea; phylum Thermoproteota; class Nitrososphaeria; order Conexivisphaerales; family UBA164; genus CAYFFZ01. Next base: position 1,563 of record JAGDXJ010000052.1, read on the forward strand.
CAGAAAACAAGGCTGAGAAAGAAGATGATAAATCGATAACAACAGATATACTCGCTAGACTTGGCCGCATTCCTTGGTTTTCATGACATCTGGGTATTTTTTAATAATTTTCTTTGGGGAATTCTTGAGGGTTATACAATTTCATTAGGAAGAGTAATACTGGGTGCTTTGATAAAACAATTCAAACTAAGTACATTCTGCGCATCTTAATTGACACCTTTATTCTGACTAGAGCTTTAATGGATTCATTTTATTTTGGTTCTTTATAAAATAAAATAGGAAGGAAAAAGACGTTTGTAATAACGTTAACAATGATAACCGCAGATAGCCTAATTGCAGCTTTTTCATTTAACTACTATTCACTTGCGCTAGGAGGAGTAACTGCGGCTACTGGAGCAGAAGGGGAGGTTGTTGTTTCTAACATAGTTCTGGCCGAATTTGCAAACCCTAAAAACACGGGTTTTATGGTTACATCTGGAAATACGCTAGCATTTGATATAGGTATAGTAATAGCATTGGTAGTAGCTTCGGAGGCAGTATCGAGGTTTTATTAGGGTCAGAACTCCGAGGGAAAGGTCTTGAATCTATTTCATAAAAAATCTAACGATAATAAAGTGGCTTTGCTATAACAAATTAATTATAAATTATATTAATTTCACAAATGCACAAAGAACAAAATAAATTTAAATTAGCTGCTTCCTATTATTTTTTGCATTCATTTGATAATCTGTCTGGATAATCTCCTGTAAGATCGTCCACTCCCATTTCACAGAACCTCCTTATGTCCTTTATTTCATTTACTGTCCACAAACCTAAATTAATGCCATTTTTATGTAACTCTATAACATCATCCTTACTGTAAACCAAACCTTGATAAGCTTGGATCCAATTAGCCTCAAGTTTTTTTGCTATATCTATAAACCATCTAGGCCTACCTTCTATTATCAGCCCAACCTCAATTTCTTTGTCGAGTTCTCTAACTTTTTTTAAAGAATCAAAATCGAATGAAATTATCTGCACGTTTTTCTTTAAACGAAAATTTTCAACGACCTCAAGTACTTTTTCCTCAATATTAGGGTAATATTCATAACTGTGTTTTATCTCGACCTTATATAGAAGCTTATCTCGATACCTGTCAAAAACTTCTGGAAGTGTTGGGACTTTTGTACCTGCATATTTTGGGGAAAACTTGATCCCAGCATCAAGACTTTTTATTTGATTTAGGTTCATTTCTTTTATGTAACCTTTTCCATTGGTAGTTCTGTCGACAGATTCGTCATGCATTACTATCAAAGCACCATCAGCTGATTCATGGATGTCCAGCTCAACGCCATCCATCTTGTACTTTAGAGCTAAATCAAATGCAGGCAAAGTATTTTCTGGGGCTAAACCCCTTGCTCCTCTATGGCCGAACAGAAGCGTTCCCATGTTTTATAAATTTTAATTTGATATTATATAAATATTGTTACAATAAAGGGCATGTTTACGATAATTATTAAAAAATCAAACCAAACACGTTTAAATTGTAAATTTATTATAATTTATCACGATGCGTAAAGAATATGTAATGGCGATCGACCAGGGTACAACAAACACAAAAGTTGCTCTTTTTTCAAAAGAAGGATCTTTAGTTTATTTCGCAATTAAAGAACATGCCCAGATCTATCCAAAACCAGGTTGGGTGGAAGAGGATCCAAACGAGATTTGGCAAAACGTGAAAGCTTGTATAAAAGAAGTGATAAAAATAGGAAAGGTTGATGTGAATAAGATAGATTCTATAGGCATTGCTAATCAGCGAGAAAGTTTGGTAGTTTGGGAGAAAGAGACAGGAAATCCTCTGTATAACATTATAGTATGGCAGGACAGGAGATCATCAAAGCTTGTTGACGATTTAAAAAAAGAATACGAAGAACTGATAAAAGAAAAAACTGGACTAGTTCCAGACGCTTATTTTACAGGCCCTAAGCTCTTGTGGCTTACAAAGAACATTGAAAGAATAAAAGATAAAATATACAGCGGTGAAGCGTTGCTAGGCACGATCGACTCATGGATCATTTGGAACCTGACAAAAGGCACCAAAGATTCATTAACTCCTGAAATGAAAGGTGCGTATGTTACAGATTATTCAAATGCATCTAGAACCATGCTGTTTAACATAAACAGCCTAAGCTGGGATCCAGATTTACTAAAAATAGCGGGGCAAATACCTCTTGATTCATTACCGCTCCCAAGGCCATCGAGCGAAAAGCTGGCCTATGGTTTTTCAGGAGATGAAAGTGCTGAACTCTTTGGCTCTTTAAGGATCCCTGTTACTGCAGACATAGGAGATCAGCAGGGGGCTCTTTTTGGCCAAGTTTGTTTTAAAAAAGGGGAGATAAAGTCTACCTACGGTACTGGTAATTTTATACTTATAAATACAGAGGATGAAAAGATAAGGTCTAAAGCTAACCTGTTAACGACGGTATATTATTCTACAGAAGAAGGAAAAGCAAAGTACGCACTTGAAGGGAGCATATTTATAACCGGAGCTGCAGTCCAGTGGCTCAAGGACGGTTTAAATATAGTAAAAGGCGTAGAAGAGATAGAAGAGATTGCAAAACGTGTTGCTGATACAGGAGGAGTTTACTTTGTACCTGCATTTACAGGCCTAGCTGCGCCATACTGGGATCAGTACGCAAGAGGCTTGCTTGTTGGAGTTACCGCAGCAACGACTACTGCTCATATAGCAAGATCCACATTAGAATCTATAGCTTACCTCAACAGAGATGTAATAGATGCGATGGTTAAAGATACAGGAATAAGCATAGAAGAAATTAAAGTCGACGGCGGAGGCTCTAAAAACAACTTTCTAATGCAGCTGCAAGCTGATATAACCGGCATCAAAATACTGAGGCCTTATGTCCTTGAGACTACAGCCCAGGGGGCTAGTTACCTTGCAGGTCTTGCAACGGGATTCTGGCAAAGTCTAGAACAGCTCACGCAAAACTGGAAGCCTGAGAGGACATTTTATCCGGAAATCAGTGTATATAAAAGGGAAAAACTATATGCTGGGTGGAAAGCTGCAGTAAAAAGGTCTATGGGTTGGGCAACCGACGTTCCTTGGGCTTATGGTCTTAGATGAGCAAAAACAATTTACTGTTGGATTCGAATTGAACTTAAAATAAGTTAAAATTACTACTTGATGTTTAATGGTCTTATCGTGCTTAAAATCTAAGTTATGTTAGAGCCTGTTCATTTCATATATTGTGTTCATGTTTTCCAGTTTGATAATAAATTCTTTTGATGATATATTAAAGGCTATGAAGAGCTAACACACGTTAGAAGCTTTGATATTATATCATTAGAAAATTTGTTGATGTTTTCTTTGCCAAGCATGCGTTCAAGCATACCTATATCTACCTGAGCCTTCCAGTTCATTAAAGAATAGCCCTCCTGTTCTATTACTTCTATTGTTATATCTATCTTCACTTTTAAACCCATAGATCTTCCTTCACCATGCATTGTCACGATGTTGTTGTTAGAAGACATAGTAAAGTTCATTTTAATGCCTATGTTTTTTAGGTAGGTTACCCCCATTTCTTCAGGTACTTCAACTTTGAACTTTGCGACAAATTCGTCAGGAGATTTTATTTCAAGACTTTCAAGGTTTGGTATGCATTTACTAAAAGCCGAGGGATCTTTTAGAAATGCAAGTAGATTGGACCTTTTAACTTGGTTCTGCCCGCTTAGTTCAATCATATTGCAAAACCTCCTCTAACCTCGAAAAGGCATAACCATAACCATAAATCTCATCCCCAATAGTATTTTTAAGTGCATAAATTGAAAGAACGTCTGGGATAGGTGTAGTAGCCGTTCTGCTCTTTGAATTGTTTGCAATCTTTTCGCTAGCAACATCTGAAAGCTTTTCAGCCATAAGCCTTGAAGTAGTTAGCTTTCCACCTACAATAGTAAGCATGTCTCCTTCATCGTAAATCTCAAAGTCCCTTGTAGCAGACCGCGCGTCGGTGCCTTTAAGCAAAGGTCTTACAGAATAATAGAACCTCTTTGGTTTCAGTTCTGAAAGCTTAGGAATCATAGCACTTCCTTCTTCTATAAGGTACTGGATATCCTCATCTGAGATCTCAGCGTTATCAGGATCTTCTACAACCTGTGCTGTTGTTCCTAGTATACTCGTATTATAGTAAGGAACCAATATATCACCATCTGATGGAGGCCTTAACCTATTTAAGACCATGTTGTTTAGCCTTTTATCGTAGACCAGCATCACGCCTATTGTTGGCATTAGCTCTATTACTTTGCTTTCGTTGCTATGCATTGCGGATATACTTGGGGCCCAAGGCCCTGCTGCGTTTATAATGAGTTTGGATTCAACCTCTCCTTTCTCAGTTATTATCTTTGAACCCGAAATTTTTTTAACTTGAGTATAAAGCAGAAACTTTGCACCGTTTCGTTTTGCCTCATATGCGACGCCAGCAAATAGCCTAAATGGATCTACTACTTTGTCAGGAACTTGAACAGCGTATATCAAATCTTTGCTCAGGTTTGGTTCTAACTCTAAAACGTTTTTGACTTCGCTGTAAGGTATTCCTGCTTCCTCTAAACCTTTAACAAACTCTTCTATAAAAGACTCATCATCCCCTTTTACAGCTACAAAAAGGCCTTTAGTATCGAATATTGCATGAGGCGCTATTCTGCTCAATATAGTGTTTTCTTCTATGCATTGTATTGCGGATGTCATATCGTTTGATACGTACCTTGCACCGCTGTGCAGAAGCCCGTGCATCCTGCCAGAAGTACCGCTTATCAAGCCTCCTCTGTCAATAACTGTTACTTTAATACCCCTTAGACTTAGGTCAAGCGCAGTAAAAAGGCCCGTAGCGCCTGCCCCGATTATAGCTACATCTGTAATCATGGTTTTTATTGTGCTTTTCTGTTTATAAATATATTTATATCAGGAATTACATTAATAACAACATGAAATGGGTTACTCGGAAAAATGCGATGGTGGACAGAATAGCTTGTCCATGGTTAATAAAGAAGTTTATCGATAAGGATGCCGAATTTATTTTTGTGTCTGAAGAAGATGTTTTTAAAGTTGCCGAAAAGGAAAGCGCAATACCTTTTGACGTAAAAGGCGCTGAACTAAATCATTATTATGAAAACGGCATCGAGTATGTAAGCTTTGATGCTATAATAAAAAAGTACGGGTTAAAAGACCCAGCACTCCTCGAGCTAGCAAAGATAGTTAGGGGCGCTGATGCTCATAACCCAAAAGACGCTCCAGAAGAGTCAAAAGGGCTTAAAGCTGCCGCACTAGGGTTTAGAGGAATTTCTAGAGATGATTATGAGAATATGAAGCTCCAGTTCCCCCTTTACGACGCGCTTTATAAATACTGCCAGATAAAGATAGGTTATAATCAATAATACATCTATAAAAGTATTTTTTTACAGTATAGGCTGTGTTAAGTTTAGATTAAGGTTTATTTTTAGCGGGGTCCTATTTCTGGCAAATGCTAAGCTTACAAACCAGAAAAAGGACCCCAATAGTAATTATTTTCTATGCCTTATATCTTTATTTCTCAAGTTTGAGCTTAAGGAAAGCTTCCCATGTGCTTGAGCCGATAATAAAGAGGAGTCATGTAGCAATATGGAAGTGGATACAGAAATATTCTTCTTTGCTGAATTCTTTTGATGTAAGCAGAAAAGATGTTAAGGATAATATACCCTGTTTTAAAGAATAAAAAACCTTACAGTTAAGGGAGGGATCCACATGGCGTCGTTTGAGGCGCATGTCCTCGTCAAGTTAGCTGTGGCATCCTCCTTTAACAAGTTACCGGAGGGGCGTGATATTGAGGCGTAGTCCTCGAATGGATAACTGGCACACCCTCAATTTATGGAGGTGGTAAACAGACAGATTTAAATATGGCTCACATTGATAACAGAGCCAAGTAGAGGTAATTGCAATAAACATGTTTGTTTAACATAAAACTTAAATAAACAATAATGATTAACTTTAACATGGTCTGGAACGGAGTTCATTTTAATACAGACACAGTTATTCCTTGGCCAGTAATAGTTATTCTTGCTATTGTTTACTTGGCATCACTTATTATGTACTGGAAGATTAAAGCGCCTAAAAACAATCTTAAGTTTACGACGAGAGACGCAACATATATAGGACTAGTAGCAGCTATACTTGTAGTTTATCATTATTTCATAACGCCTTTTATACCATCTTTTACAGTGTTCAACGATTTCTTTAACCTATCTCTTATAGGAGACATTTATATGCTTCTTATCGTGGCAGCGCTCGTAGGAAAGCCGGGTTCCGTTGCGATTACTGTGATCGTTTATGACCTCCTGGGAGACATAGCTCACTATGGATTTGGGGGAGAGCCATTTTGGATAATTGGAGATATAATGGCCTATGCTATGATAATAGATCTTTGGCTTATATTCAGGGAAAGCAATTTTATGTCTTCAAAGGAGAAGGTTCTGTCTTTTTTGGATGGAGCTATAGGCGGCGTCGCTTATTCTATTTCTGTTCCTCTTTTCTTCATGGGATTCTGGGGTTCCTTTGTTCACGGTTTTATATTTAACCATACCTTTGTATTGTTCAGGACGCTCGCATCCATACCAGAAGGCGTAATTTTTGGTCTTATTTTAACCCCCTTCGTAATGTACACAAAGAAGGTTGTAAGAGGGTCTTAATTTAATGTCAGGACATTTAACATAACAGCGTGGTAAATTAATTTAAACGTAATAAAAGCTCTCGTTGAGTTTGGCAAGGAAAAGGGCAAAGACGTTAACATAAAGAGAATAACTTTTGGAGATTATATATTTGTTGAGCTTGAAAATGGAAGCTCTGATCTAGCATATGTTTATAAAGAATGGGCCATGTTTAAATGAAAAAACGAAGTTTCCTAAAGATGCAGTGGCCGCTTCTTCGTTTTTGCTTTTTTATAATCCGCTTGAAATAAGCTTGGGCTTGGCAACAATCAACGCCCTAGCTGATAGAAGCGATCTTATTGAGAGCGACGCTCTTGATTTTGTTAACCCTTGTCGAGGGTCAAAGGTGGCCTTAATAGGCTACTTCAAGCCATATGTTAAAAAATTAAAAGACTTTGTAAATCTTTTTGTTTTTGAACTGCGGCCTATTAACGATAACCTTGTTTATCCGTGGTATGTTGAAGAAGACCTTATTCCTAAAATGGATTATGTAATCTTAACGGGTACAACGCTAGTTAACAAGACTATCAATAGAATACTTGAACTTTCTGCCGGCAAAATTGTTGCAATTGTTGGCCCAACTACACCTCTTGTAACAGAGGCCTTCAAGGGATCGGTGAACTTTTTAGCTGGTTTACATATAACAGATAGCGAAAAAGTGCACGAGATGATAAGCAAAGGTTTACCGATTAACAGAATAATTCATTCTCCATACGCGAAAAAAGTTGTAAAAATACTTTGAGCATTAACGATTCAAAATAAAACTTTTACTCATACAAGCTTAGTTTAAATAAAAGAAAGCATACAAACATCTTATGGAAAAGATGATCCCAGTTTACGAACCTGCGACAGGAAAAATATTAGGTTATGTTCCTGATATGACAGAAGAAGAAGTTAGAGGCGCTATAGATCTGGCCTATAACGCTCTTGAAAACATTCAAAGCATGCCGGCACACGAAAGAGCAAGGGCCCTTAGGAGGGTTGCGGAAACTATAAGGAATAAAAAGGAAGATCTCGCTCTGCTCCTCTCGCGAGAGATCGGCAGGCCTATAAAAAGCGCTAGGCTAATAATGGATAGGACAGCTTCTATATATGAGCTTGCGGCCCAAGAACTTCCCGAGGTTATAACTGGAGATTTTGTCCCGTTAGAAGCTTATAATTATCCAGCAGGAAACGAAAGGAGGATAGCTATAGTAAAAAGAGAACCTGTAGGAGTTGTAGGTGCGATAACCCCGTTTAATTTTCCTCCGGATTCGATGGCACACAAGGTTGCTCCAGCATTGGCCGTTGGAAATTCGGTTGTTTTAAAACCCAGCAGAGAGGCCCCATTAACTGAAATTGAAATCTCAAAGATTATAAAGAATTCAGGTTTGCCTGAGGATAGTTTGCAGGTCGTTACAGGCGATTCAGGAATAATAGGTAACTTGATGATAGAGAGCGAAAAGATAGCGCTCATATCCTTTACTGGCTCATCTAGAGTTGGGCTCGAACTTGCAGGAAAAGCGATGGCTAGAGGCAAAAAAGTAATAATGGAGCTTGGAGGAAGCGATGCAACAATAGTGCTTGAGGATGCAAATTTGGATGCCGCAGCAAGAGCAGTTTCAATCGGGAGGTTCGACTATGCCGGTCAATTTTGCAACGCAACAAAGAGAGCAATAGTAAAAGAAGATGTTTATGAAGAATTTCTTAGACTGCTTATTGATAATGTTAAAAAACTTAAAGTTGGTGACCCGCTTTTAGAAGATACTGATGTAGGGCCTCTTATAAGCTCTGAAGCAGTTGAAAAAATGAAGCGTTTCGTAAATGACGCAATTAACTCTGGCGGCAGAGTTCTTTATCAGGCTCAAAAAATACCTGATATCGGATTTTATTATCCACCCACATTGATCGAAGCCCCATTAACAGCTAAGGTTTGGAAAGAAGAAGTATTTGGGCCAATTCTTCCTATTATAAAGGTTAAGAGCGATGAAGAAGCTATAAAGATAGCCAATGATACAGAATACGGTCTAGACGCTTCTATATTTACAAAAGATCTTAACAGAGCTTACAAATTGGCTTCGAAGATAAAAGCTGGAAGCGTTATAATAAACGATACAACTAGGGTTAGGTTTGATAACCTACCTTTTGGAGGAGTTAAAAAAAGCGGCATTGGTAGAGAAGGCGTAAAATATACTATGCTTGAAATGAGCGAAACCAAAATAATAGCTTATAATATAGTATGATAATAAACTTTCTGAAAACGTGATTAGGCATGTCATAAATAATGTAAACAAATTCATTTTTTATAAATACTTAGCTAATTCGATTTTAAATAAAATAGGATTGAAGGTTTAAAATAAAACCTTACAAGATTATCAAGCATTATTTAACTGTAAAAACAAGTTTAAACAATTTTATACCGCAATATTATATATAAATAATTAATGATAAGCACTTTAGAGTTTATTTCAAAGCTTCCAAAGGCAGAACTTCACCTCCATCTGGAAGGAAC
>JAGDXJ010000027.1 GCA_023256355.1 Nitrososphaerales archaeon
TGACAGCGCCGCATACTGGGCCGCTATACTACCAGGGCTTAATCTAGTTATAAAACAAGAAGTTTTAAACGTTTCTCTTGTTTGATTTTGCTGCGAAAAAACTTCATATAAACAGCCTTTAGGATCTTTATATGCTGAAATTAATGATAATTTTTAGACCTAAAACGTTATCATTTTTGTAGATTAAGCTTTTATAGTGCATATTTTAATATAAAAACATTGAAGATAGCGGAAATAAAAGAAGATAGTAGAAAAGTGACGGTTACCGGAAAGGTCAGCAAAATATCTGAACCAAAGAACGTCAACACATCAAGAGGAGAATCGAGAGTTGCAGAAGCCACGATAGAAGATGAAACCGGCAGCATCATTCTAAACCTCTGGAATGAACAGATAGATATGGTAAAGGAAGGGGATACAGTAGAAGTCGTAAACGGGTACGTAAACACATACAGAGGAGTAAAAAGACTAAACGTCGGCAGGTACGGAGAGCTGCACATAAGGGAAGAATAAATTTATTCAAAGGCTAAATCTTTAAAGGTTTTCTTTTTTGCTTTTAATTTTGTAAAACTTTACATAAACTGAAAGTCTCGCCGTTCATGACTGAGAGGAATTTAGATTATTCTGAATGCAGCTTTGATGACGGCTCAAAGTTGGGCAAGAGTCCGCCATCTCCCAAGAGCGCTATTTCTTCTTTGGTGGGTCTCCAGCCTGCCATGAGCTTTGTAAACACAACGTCTATGGAGTTAAGATCCCTGTAGTGTATGCCTCCTGCGGAAATCCCGAAGATTGGTTTTTCGTCTTTAAAAGCTATGAGAGACATCGTAGTGGGCTTTATCGGTATTCCGTGAGCTATTATTTCTGCTCCCGACTTTTTTATTCCAGCAGGCGTCCTGTCGGTCGCATCTACTGACATCCCTCCAGTTACTATAACAGCTTCAGCTGATTTAAGGCATTTTTCAACTGCGCTCGATATCTGATCTTCATCATCAGGAACCATCTTTTTGCACACTATTTCCCAGCCGTATTTCTCTGCTTTTTTGTTCAAAATGTCGCCGTAAAGATCATTCTTCCTGCCTTCGTAGACCTCGGTCCCTGTTATTACTATTCCTATCCTGCTGTATTTAAATTGCTGTAACGTCAGAGCAATCTTAAGATCTTTTAGCAGTTTTTCAAACTCTTCCTTTTTTACATAGAGCGGAAGCGAGTCCACTACCGCCACCAGCTCTTTTGAGCCGACAGCTGTGCCTGAGCCTTTGCTTATGAGCAATGCAATCCCCGATGTATTAAGCACCTTGAGCGCTTCCCTATCTACCTGAACTATTCCTGAAACTTTTGAATAGATTAAGACAGCTCCCTGCTTTGCAACATTGTACTCAAATAACCTTTGATCTATGACTTTCTTGCAAACAGCTTCGCTTATTTCCCATTCATAGTAAACTTCTTCTCCTCCTTCTTCATATACGTATACATAGTATACCCCTGAATCTTTTAGATTTTTTACGTGATCTTCAGTTATTAATGTGCCTTTTTCGTAAAGTACCTGGGCTTTTTCTTTTGTAACTAAGGTAGTATCGTAAGCGAGCTTTTTACCAACAGCTTCATCGGTCTTTATTATTTTAACTCCCATGTTTAAAATACCTTTGTTTTTAATATATTTGTTTATCTAAAAAAATCTGAAAAAAATTATCAGTTGTAAACGTTGCAAGCCTTTTTTAAAAAGGCATTTATAATCGTCATTAGCTGTGAATTTTTATTTCTTTTGGTGTGTTTCTTATAAAATACTCTCTATATAATCTATTAAGACCTTTGCACCACTATGATCAAAATCTTTTGTAGCATAAACGATAGTTATTCTTTCTCTTTTTATAGCATTCAGCAAACATTTAACCTCTGGATTGTTTTTTAGTTCCTCTTTGTACTTAAGCTTGAACTCCTCCCATTTTGCTACATCATGCGAATACCATTTTCTGAGCTCATTACTTGGAGCAATTTCTTTCATCCATAAATCGATCTTTTCTTTTTTAATGCCCCGTGGCCATAGCCTTTCTACGAGAATCCATTTCCCATCGTCTAGATTCTTTTCGCTGTAAACGCTTTTGTAGAATATCAACGTGTCAAATAATGCGTGCTAATGTTAAAAATTTTGCTAATTTTTAATTTTGTTTTAATCCGGATTAAAAAAGTATTTATACAGGCTTCATACATTTAACACGATGTCAGAGGATAAAAAGAAGCTTGCAGAACAGATAGACAGGGTAGCCATCACAAAATTCTACCCTGACAAAGGATACGTAGAGCTTACACAAGGTTTTCCTGAAGAGAGTTACCTCTGGAATGAAGACTTTCATCCTACACCTGTAAAGTACAGAAACTGGGGTACCTTAACCTACTTTGCTATATGGTTCGGAATGTCCATGGAGGTGGAAAGCTGGGCACTTGTCTCTATAGCTTACTCTTTTGGGCTTGACTGGTTCTGGGGGCTAATGGCTGTCCTTCTTGGCAACCTAATAATTCTGATCCCGATATTAATAATAAGCCATGGAGGAGCAAGGTACGGAATACCTGAAACCATAATAACCAGGTCAAGGTGGGGCGTTTACGGAGCGTGGATACCCAACATAATTAGAGGTATAATAGGCGCAGGTTGGTGGGGCATTGATACGTGGATAATAGCTGAATCTTTCGGAGCCATGTATATAGTAGCTACGGGTCAAGTTTCAAAGCTTCTGTTTCTAGCTCAACAATATCCTGCAACGCTGCCTTTTCTAATATCTACCATAAACCCCATGCTTTTCTGGACGGTCTTTATAGTAACGATCATTGCTAGAGTCATACTCCTCTATTATTCACCTCCAAAAACAGGACAGAGGGTTTTGCAGATGGTCAGCTGGAGTGTGCCGTTCATTGCTTTTGCTGGTTTCTTTATAGCTTTCTTCAACGTAATGAGCCAAGCTAACTGGCAGTGGACAAGCATCCTGACTATTCCTAATCAAGTATCTGGATCGGCATTCTGGTTCGCCTTTATAGGACTTATAAATGCAAACGTCGCTTTCTGGGCTACCATGGCGCTCAGCATGCCAGACTATAGTAGATTTGCAAAAAGTCAGTATGCACAAAGCTTTGGACAGATTCCCATGCCGCTCCTTATGACAGCTATAGGCGCATTCGGGCTTATAACAACAGGCGCGTCTATTGCTGTTTTTAAGATCCCTATATGGGACCCAATCGTGCTTACGGCTTTAGCTGTACATAATATGGCTCTAGCATTTACAGGGCTTTTCTTGCTGATGCTAGGTGTTGTAGTTGTAAACATATATGCGGACACTGTGGGTCCAGCTTATGATTTTGCAAACCTCTATCCAAAGAAGATAAGCTGGTTCAGAGGGGTAATAATAGTTATAGTAATCGCCGCGCTCCTGCAATCCTGGAGCTATTATTTTAGCGCTTTCAGTTATGTTGAGAACTGGCTTCTGACTTACGGCGCTCTTCTTGGAGGTGTTGAAGGCATAATAATCTTTGATTATGCTATAGTAAGAAGGTTCAAGTTTGAACTTCCTGACAACTACCTGACATATGGCAGGTTCAGGTACTTGAAAGGAGTAAACCCAGCTGCTGTAATAGCGTTTGTAGTATCAATGATACTTGTTTTCCCTCCAAATACTTACCTGCCAACTTCTATAGCACAGCTATATCCATACCAAGCATGGATTTTCCAGAACGCGTGGGTCTCTGCAATACTTATAGCAGGACTGGTGTACCTTATACTCATGAAGCTATGGGTGATACCTAAGTATCAGCCTATGCTTAAAGGCGGTCTCTTAAAGGGTTACATAGCTGACGATACAAAGATAATCTTTTCAAAAAACAAAAATATTGATCAAAATTAATTTTAATTATTTATTATTTTTATATTTTTATTAAAAATAGGAGAAGTTATTTTAACGCTTGTATTGCTAAAAAATTAAGTTCCAAAAAGAATAAATCCAACATAATACAACCTATCCTTTACCTTTGACAATACAGGATTTAGTTCCAAAAAGTTTGCCACGCTTGGATTCATATGAAAAGGTTACAGGTATGTTAAAGTTTTTTGGGGACGTCTATATGAACGGTATGCTTTTAGGGTATGTAGTAAGAAGCCCTTTTCCGCACTGCACAATCTCAGAAATAAACACAAAGGAAGCACTAAAGGTCTCTGGCGTAAAAGCAGTCATAACAAGTAAAGATATTCCAGGTGTCAACAGGTATGGTCCGTATGATGACGCTCCAGTGCTTGCTGAAAAAAAGGCCAATTATTTTGGTGAAGCCATAGCGCTGATAGCAGCAGAAAACCTCGAAAGCGCTAAAAAAGCAGAGGAAGAGCTTGGGCTAAAATGTGTTCCACTGCCAGTTGTAGAAAACATTGAACAATCACTTGAAACCAGGGTTTTGGTGCACGAAAAAGGTAACATTGGGGTTCATTTCCACGTTACCAAAGGTGACGTGAGTTCTTATGAAAAAAATTCTGACTATGTCTTTGAAAAAACTTACAGAACACAATTCCAGAAGCATATGTATATGGAACCTGAAAGCGGTTACGCATACATTGACGAATCAGGAAGGATAAACGTATTCTCAAATGGACAGAACCCACATGCTGACAGAAAAGTCATAGCAAAAGCACTTGCTATTCCAGAAGACCGTGTAAGAGTTGTAAGTTATCCAACTGGTGGAAGTTTTGGAGGAAAGGAAGAGTCGCCTTTTCCTGTATTCCTTGCGCTACTTTCTTTTTATTCACGCAGACCTGTAAAAATTACTTATTCAAGGGAAGAATCTGGAACGGCTGGAGTACACAGACATGCTGCAAAGATAGAGCTAAAGACTGGCGTGATGAAAGACGGAACGTTTACGTTTAACGTCTCAAGGGTATACTTGGATACTGGAGCTTACATGATATGGGGGCCCAACGTGCTTGGCACCGCAATGGAAACATCCAATGGACCTTATAGGTTTTATGCGGTAGATGCAGAGGGTTTTCTTGTCTATACGAATAACGGGGTTTCTTCAGCGTTTAGGGGTTTTGGAGCTCCTCAGGGTTCTTTTGCTATAGAATCAATGATAGATGAAATTTCTAGAGAACTCGGACATGATCCTATAGACCTTAGACTAAAAAACCTTTTAAAAGATGGTGATTCTGCGCCTTTCGGTACCAAAGCAAGAGGGCTTGATGGTGTAAGGAATGCGCTGCTTATGTCTAAAAACTCTGAAATTTTAAGATCAAGAAAAATTAATGATCGTTTAGTTAAAGAAGGTATAGGTGTGGCTCTCGGAATGAAAGGCATAGCTTATGGTAGCGATGAACCACCCGTAAACGTGGCGCTGGAGGTAGATCCAGCAGGTTATGTTAAAGTTTATTTTTCAAATGTAGACTACGGACAGGGAATCATTACAGGTAATGCACAGCTTGTTTCAATCAAGCTTGGAATACCCATAAACAGAATAAAAGTCTATAATGCCGACACAGATCTCTCGCCCGATTCTGGTTCTTCAAATGCTTCAAGGAGTACGGTAACCAGTGGTATGGCTTTGGTAAAAGCCTGTGATAAAATTGTTGATGATGTTTCTAATAGATTATCTGAATATCTTAATGTACAGCCACATCAAATAATTTATAATAACGGAGAATTCAAAACCCCTCTGGGTAGTTACAGCATTTTTGAAACAGTAAAGCTGGTAAACAATGGGAAAAGTTTTAGGATCGAATTTACTTATAATCCACCAGAAGTAGAGAAAAAGATTGAAGGGATGAAAGAAGCTCCGAGATTCTTCTATACTTATGATGTTATGATAACAAAAATAGCTGTTGATGTATTAACTGGGAGGATAAGGGTTAAAGAAATGGAAAATTTTGTAGATGCAGGCAAGATAATTAATCCAACAATAGCGGAATCACAAGTAGAGGGGGCGGCTATACAGGGACTTGGTTTTGCTCTGTTTGAAGAGCTTAAATACAATAAAGGAATTCCTATAAACGTAAACTATACTACTTATATAGTACCCTCCTCCAAGGATATTCCAGAGATTAAAACATATTTTGCTGATTCTTATGAAAATCTAGGACCATACGGAGCTAAAGGTGTCGGGGAAATAGGGCTTGTGCCTGTTGCCCCTGCCGTTGCAAACGCATTAAGAGATGCACTTGGTATATCAATCTACGAGCTTCCGATTACACCCGAAAGAGTCTTAAAAACGTTGTATAACATGTCAAACACGTTCTGACCCCCTCTCCGGCCCTGAAGGGCGAAGATTTTAATCTATGTAAAATAAAAACGCAACATTAGAGTTAGACTGGTATATAATAGATTTCAAAGCAAGTAAAACCTAAATATAGCATTTTTAAAATAATTTGGTTATGGATTTAGGTATATTTCTGGCTGCTCTCGGAATAACATTGCTGGAACTGACTGAAGCTTCAGCGGTTGGACTTGCCCTCTATGCCGATTCAAAAGATGCTAAAGCTTTCCTTTGGGTTACACTGGGCGTGCTTGTCGTTTTTATACCTACTGTTTTGGTAGGTAAAGCAATAGCGCTTTTGCCCGTTTTCTGGGTAAGAATCATAGCAGCAACTTTTTTGCTTTACTTTGGATTGAGGCTTAGCAGAAGTGCAAGGCGCTCTGCTTTAAGATCAATACAAGCAAAAAATTCTGGCAACCAGAAAGCTGCAGAAGAGCATTATGAAAAAGGTATAATGAGCACTGGGTTTTCAGTAGGAGTTGTTGAAGCTTTTGAAGCTGCTATCGTTTTAGTCGCACTAATACCTATTAGCTTAATATCAGCTTTAAGCGGAGCCTTTGTTGGAATACTTATAGTAATAATAGGCACATATCTGCTGCGTACTCAAGTAAGAAAGTTAAAACAAGCTTACATGAAAATATTCGTGTCTGCACTACTTCTTTCTTTTTCTACATTCTGGTTTGTTGAAAGTTTTATGAACATCAACGATATCGTTTTGATCTTGTTTTTCTTAATATACTCGCTGGCAGTTTTCATATATTCGTATAAATACAAAATTTCTGGTGAACTACCCTGACCTTGTGACCAGGGCTTCCCGGTTCATCGCCGCGCTTGCTTTCACATTAACCTACTGTTTTACCATCTTGCTTTTGTCAAATTTCAGCAAGTTTTTGCTTCCTGATGTTTTCTCCCTGATCCTTGCATTCTTTTCAGAGTTGGACAGCAGCCTGTAAATATCATTAGCTGAAGGCTTTAAAAAATATTTCAAAAGGGGGTTAAAGCTTGAGGAAGGGACTTTTATAACATTACCCCACATAAGGTAAATAAAAAATTTCTAACAAAGCTTTGAATGTAGTTAAAGGCATAAGGTCGTTTAAAAAACCGTTTTAAAAAAATACAAATGATAAAAAATCGAATAAAAATTTTTCAGTTTAATAATAAAAGTCTAATTCTAGAAAAAATTTATATTAGCACGCCCAAAAAGAAGGGCGTGATACAACCAATACTATATTTTCTTATGCTGATTTTGGTTAGTGCCATTTCAGGAATTCTTGGAGCTTTGGTCGGGCTAGGTGGCGGTACTTTTTTAGTTCCTATATATACTCTGTATTTAAGAATACCCATAGCATATGCAACTGGGGCAAGCCTGATTTCAACAATAGCTACATCTAGCGGAGCAGCCAGCGCATACATTAAGGATAAAATAACTAACGTAAAGCTGGGGATGGGCCTTGAAATAGCGACCACAAGCGGGTCCATAGTGGGCGCTCTGACCGTTGCATTAATCTATTCTCATCACTTGCAGTATATTATATACATAGTATTTGGTTTAGTTCTTCTTTCCCAAGTATATATCCAGCTAACAAGGAGCAAATATGAGCTCCCAAAAGAAATGAAACCTGACTGGAGCACAAAACTCTTTAAGCTTTACGGCAGCTACTATGATGTTGTTCTAGGAAAAGAAGTCAACTACTATGGGGTTAGGTGGTGGCTTGGCGAGATAATAATGTTTTTTGCAGGTTTTATATCAGGCCTTTTGGGAATAGGGTCTGGGGCTTTAAAGGTTCTAGGCATGGACTGGGCTATGAACTTGCCTATGAAAGTATCAACAACAACTAGCAACTTTATGATAGGCATTACTGCAGCAACAGGTAGCTCAATATACTGGATTTACGGATACATACAGCCATTTATAGCCGCAGGGACAGCTATTGGAGTGCTTATTGGGGCTTTTATTGGAACAAAGATTCTTGTTAGGATTACAAACAGGAGTATCAGGTACATATTTTCAGCCATACTAATTTTCCTAGGTATCCAGATGGTGTTGAGGGGGCTCGGGTATGGATTTTAACGATGCTATAGCATATGCGCTAAGGGCAGGAGTAATAGTTAGTGCAGCTCTTCTATTTATAGGATTTTTATTGCTAATGATAAAAGGTAAAGCTGGGTATTATTCTATAAACGAAATAGCTTCTACGGCATCTGTTGTAAACAGTTCTTATTATTCTGCAAATACATTAATAAAAGGCACGTTAAGTTTTGACCCGATTGCTATAATGTTTCTGGGACTGGTAATTCTGATCGCTACACCTGTTATAAGGGTAGTCCTCGGAATAGCTCAATTTATAAAAGAAAAAGACTGGATATATACTGTAATAACTTTAATAGTGTTTTTCAACCTTATATTTGCCATATTTATTCTGCCTAGCATACTGCATATATAAAAATTTTTTATGTGCCACACTCAATAAATAGATTCTCTTATATCATAAAGAACTACGGGAGCCTGTAGCTCTTTTACTTTTACTTTAAAATACTCATCTTTAATTTTTAACTTAAGTTCTTTAAATTGTTCAAGTTTTTCTTTAAAACCTAGTTTTCCGGTTTCTTTTACAGTTTCCCAATAAGGTAGATCCCTGTACTCGTGCAAAGGAGAAACGTAGATTATATCCTTTCTATCAAGCTCCAGCTTAGATACGAATTCAGCCGATCTTTTTACGTGTTCTTCCCAAAATTTTTTTCCTCCTGCCCCAGCAAGAAAAATCAGACCCACAGAGATGCCAGCTTTCTTAAATTGTTTTATAAATTCTAATGCGGTATTGACATTCATAGGTTTGTTCAGCAATTTAAGAACCGATTCGCTTCCACTTTCAACACCAAAGTAAACCCTTTCAAGCCCAAACCTTTTAAGATTCAATAAAATGTCTTCTTTAAGCCTCTTCTGCGTTAAGAAAGCATCTACAAAAGAATAGATAGGTAGTTTGAATATGCTGCTTATTATTTTAAAGTATTTTACAAGATGTTCGTGATCAATCAAAAGCGAATTTGCATCACCTAGAAAGACGCTCTTCCTTGAAGGTAGAGATGGTCCAAAATATTTTATCAAGCTTTTTATCATGCTTATGAGCTCGCTTTCTTCTATTACTTGATAAGGTTGATTTTTATAAAGGTTACAAAAAGTGCACTTATTCCATGCACAGCCAATCGTTATCTGCACATAAACAGGAAAGTACTGATCTGGAGGGACTATTGGTACAGGTCCTCGATATATCTTTAAGAGCTCTATAGAGTCTTTAAAAAGAAATTCCCAGTTCAGATTTTCTAAATTGGGAATAAAATAATTAAGATCGTTTTTTACTTCCCTTAAAAAATCATATGCCTCTTTTGTTATGTTTTGAGCTTCTTTTTCACTTAAGACCTTTATAGTCCTGTTCCCGTTTTTATAACCAACCTTCAAAAACTGGTTAAATAGAGACCTTCTAAAGGTTTCTTTCCCATTACTGTAGATCATAAGTCTTCCTGATCGATCCACTAAAAGCACTCTAACTCCATCAGATATGCTAGCCAGTCCGTCTTTAATCTTTATTATCAAACGCCGCTGATTTTAAATAACGTATTGCCTTAAAATTGTTTCTGACCTTCTCTCCGCCTTAAAAAGGTGAAGTTTTCCTTTGTGAAGTACCTTGGCCTTGCGGTTGGAGCTTCCGGTTCATCGGCATGCTTTCACATGAGTAATGCTTTG
>JAGDXJ010000053.1 GCA_023256355.1 Nitrososphaerales archaeon
TATTTATTGTATGAAACATACAGCATAAGAAAAGTGCATGTTTTTCATTAAAATTTTTATTCAGCTAAAGAGCGTTACAGTATTAATTTTACGATTTAACAGGCTCCGTGTTCTTTATCATGCTATTTGTTCAATTTATAGACCTACTGAAAGTAGGTGTCCGTTGCGATGTTGTTTTCTTACTCATCAGGCATACCCGCATTGTCTTTTACAGGTATACCCACATAACGTTTTCTTTTTATAGAACTAAAGCGTTTTTAATATGGTTGGATAAAAACCATTAAAATTATTAAATAAGAAAAAATAATACTGCCTATGGAAGCAGCTAAAAAAATAGCTAATTTTGTAACAGAGTTTTCATATAAAGACATCGATGAAAAAGTTAAGAACGAAATAATTAACAGAATAATAGATGCTGTTGCAAACGCAAAATATTCATACAAAGATTTAAAAAATTTTCTTGATCCGTTGCTTGAAAACTTAAAAGGTAACGCAATTACTATGTCAGGGAAAAAAGCTTCAGTAGATTACGCATCATTTTATAACAGTTTCCTTATAAGATATCTCGACTTTAACGACACTTATCTATCGAAAGAACCTTTACACCCGAGCGATATGATAGGAGGCATTTTGGCATTAGCTTCAGAATTAAAATCCAGCGGAAAAGATGTTGTAGAAGCTATAGCAACAGGTTATGAGGTAGGTATAACTCTATGTGATGCTGGATCTTTAAGAAAAAAAGGTATTGACCATGTAGTATTTCTTGGAGTCGGAACGGCGGCTGCGGCATCTAAATTATTAAAATTAAATGAAGAAAAAACAGCAAACGCAATATCGCTGGCTCTTGTACCTCATATAGCTCTGAGGGAAACCAGGAGCGGTTCGCTTTCTATGTGGAAAGGAGGTGCAGCAGCTGAGTCAGTAAGAAACGCAGTTTTTGCTGCGCTGTTAGCAAAATCAGGCATAACAGGGCCAGAACTCCCGTTCTCAGGAAAGATGGGTTTGATAAATGTAATATTTGGTGGAAAAGATTTTGATGAAACCGTATTAGAAAGGATGGATGGGAGTGGTGTACTTAGAACGCTTATTAAAGAATTTCCAGCAGAATATCACGCACAAGCCGCTATAGAGGCAGCGCTTGATATAAAACTCAAAAAAGAGGTTAAGAAGGTAACGATTGAGACTTATGAGGCTGCCAAAACCATATTAGCAGACGATGCTTCTAAATGGAAGCCTCAAACGCGTGAAACAGCAGATCATAGCCTTCCGTTTCTTGTATCGGTTGCTTTATCAACGCAAAACTTCTGGTTTGAAAGTTATAACTTTATTAATGACAAAAAGATTCTTGAACTCGCTTCTAAGGTAGAAGTAAATGAAGTAGAAGAATACACTAAAATGTACCCTTCAAGTCTTCCCGTAAAAATAACAGTTAAATATTCTGATGATACCCAAGAATCAGCTTACAGGGAAGTTCCTAAGGGACATTATAAGAAACCCATGAACAGAGAAGAGATAATAACAAAAGCTAAAAGACTTGGGCTTGATACAAAAGTTATCGATTATATCAATAATATTGAAAATAAAGAGGCGTTAACAGTTGTCTTCTAATCGTCAAGTACTTCTTAACAGCGAATTTTTAATAGTACCTGGAGTTTACAATCCTTTTAGCGCCTTGTTGGCTAAAAAGGCTGGAGCTAAAGCTATATATTTGTCAGGGGCCGCACTAACTTCGTCTTACGGGCTTCCTGACTTAGGAGTGATTTCATTAGAAGAGCTTGCATACATGGTAAGAAAGATAAAAGAAATCGTCAATATACCTCTTATAGTAGATGCTGATACAGGTTTTGGTGAACCTCTAAATGTTTATAGAACTATAAAGGTACTCGAAGCAGCTGGAGCGGACGCGGTACAAATAGAGGATCAAGTAAGCCCTAAAAAATGTGGTCATTTGGAAGATAAAGCTCTGATAACTAAAGAAGAAATGATAGCAAAAATACTGGCAGCTAGGGAGGCATCAAAAGACATTGTTCTGGTAGCTAGAACTGATGCAAGAGGAGTAACAGGGATTAACGATGCAATAGAAAGAGCTCAGGCATATATCAAAGCAGGGGCCGACATAATATTCCCAGAGGCTTTATTGAATGAGGACGAGTTCAAATTTTTTGCTGATAAAGTAAAAGCTAAGCTTTTAGCAAATATGACGGAATTTGGTAAAACGCCTTATATAACAGCCCAGAAGTTCAAAGAACTTGGCTATAGTTTTGTCATATTTCCGGTTACTTCTTTTAGAGCTGCCGCAAAGATAATGCAAGAAGTCTATGAAATTTTGATGACTCAAGGGACACAGGAAAAAATACTTGATAAATTAATGACAAGGGCACAGCAGTATGAAGTAATAAACTACTATTTTTATGAAAACATGGACAAAGAGTTAGCCAAAAAATCTTATTTAACTACTAAAGGTTAAGGTGCTATTAATCCCATATATTACAAAAGTGGACTTCAGCCCACCTATGGTAATGTTTTTATATTTTTTAACACATGATTTTTTACATACATTTACTCAATTTGAGAAGAATTTAAGCATCAAAGTAGTAGAAAAACTTTGCTCAGGAGAGAGATCCAGAAAACCAAAAAACAAGATTCAACATGGCATGAACAAGAGTTTAAAAGGTAGCTTCACGTATGAGCAAGCATAGCTACAAACCAGAAACCTTAACCTCGCTTATATGTTAGTTTACTTAAATAATGCAAAAATAGAAATGATTAATAAGGGACTCTGTATAGGTTTTTTGGTATGCCTAAGGTAGCTAAGGTAAAAGACAGATGGAAGACTAAGGTCTGGATAGAAGTCCTAGCACCGGACATATTTGGAAATGTTTCTATAGCAAAAATACCGGCAAACGATGAACAATCCGCAGTTGGTCGTATTGTGCCTATATCATATTACCAAGTTAACAGCGAAAACCCTGAGAACAACAATATAAAGCTTTACCTTCAGATAACAAAAGTAGAATCTCTTAAAGCTAAAACTATAGTAAAGCGCGTTGAATATGCAAGAGAAGTATATAGGTCAATGATAAAAAGAGGTAGCTCTCTTGTAGAATGGGTAGGAGATTACAAAACTTCTGACGGATTGGACGTAAGAGTTCACATCTCTCTTTTTACCCCAGAAAAGATAAATTGGTCTAGAATGCACAAAATAAGGCTTGCTATAAACAAAGTGTTAACTGAAAATATACCAAACTTAACTTATGATCAACTTTTGGAACAACTGCTTAGGGATAGAACCCTTATAGATAAAGTAACAGAAGAAGCAAAAAAAATCTATCCTGTAAAAAACGCTGTTCTACTTAGTTTAAAGCTTATTACTAAACTTGTAAAGCCATTAGAAGCGCCTGTACAGTAAAACAAAAACTAATTTTATACGTATTAAGGTTTATAATTTTATACATTAAAAAGAGTTTGGCTTCATTTTCTTATATTATTTATTATATATTTTATAGATTCATTATCAAGTTCGATAGTAATTGGTCCTAAAGGTGATTCTTGAGGGTCGTCACACATAACAACCCGGCTTATAAAAGCTGCTTGTTTGTTTAGCATAAGAAAAAACCTGTCACCTTTTTTGTTTTCGTTTAAAAGCCTAAGCATCAAATATGTCATGTCTTTATCCTTTATCGCTTGTAACAATTTCTTAAGTGTAGGCTCTCCCGCTTCTACCTTTATAATGTCTTGCATCATTTCTACTTTTATTTCGTCCTTAGGGTCTGTAAGATTAATTATGGCTTTTTTGACTTTTTCAGGATCTTCCGAAGGGTTCACCCTTGCAGAAATATATAGCTTCACATTTTATGTTATGATAAAACACCTAATAATATTTTTGCTGTAGTAATTTATTTTTAGAATGTTGATTACAGTGCGTCTTTTATGCCAAACCATTTTAATATGAAGTCTATGTAAATGTTAGTAGCCAGCAAAACTTGGTTAAAGCTAACATATTCTAATTTTGAGTGGGCTACAGATATATCGCCAGGACCAAATATTAAAGTTGGTATCCCTTTACTCGATAGCGTTGCTCCATCCGTCCAATAAGGCAACCCTATAAGTTGTGTTTCGGCGCTTGTAAGACGTTTGTACGCAGCGGAAAGGTCCTTTACAATAAGGCTTTGAGGATCGGTTTCCATAGGAGGAAACTCAGAATGAAGATAAATGCTTGCATTAAAAGTTTTATCAAAATCTGAAGCCTTACAGATCAACTCGTTTATTTCTTCTTTAACCGTTTCCCATGTCTCGCCAGGCAACGTTCTTCGTTCTACAGCTAAAGTGCAAGTATCTGGTACTTTGGACCATTCAGTACCTCCAGAAATCATAGAGGCATGCAATTTTGGTTTTCCTAAAATAGGATGTTCAAGTGTAAATCTATGAGAATAAAGAGCATTAACAAAACTGCACATCATTTTTATAGCATCGACCCCTAGTTCAGGTACGGATCCATGCACGGCTTTCCCGTGGGTTGTTATATAATAGTGAATAATGCCTTTGTGTGCTATACCAATTTTAAGATCGGTAGGTTCGCCAACTAAAGCGCCACTTCCATGATATTTTTCTACAAATTTTTTTGTTCCTTTACCCATATATTCTTCATCAACTACTGCAGAAAAAATTACTGAACCGCTAATTTTGCTTGGATCTACAATATCTGCAACCGTTTCTAGAG
The DNA here is from genome assembly GCA_023256355.1 of Nitrososphaerales archaeon. Taxonomy (GTDB): domain Archaea; phylum Thermoproteota; class Nitrososphaeria; order Conexivisphaerales; family UBA164; genus CAYFFZ01. The sequence goes on from JAGDXJ010000053.1 coordinate 4,721, forward strand.
CTACAATCATGCTTGCAAGCCCTCCTTTCATATCAGCCGCACCCCTTCCGAAAATATTGCCTTTCGCATCTTCTTCACCTTTGAAAGGATCTATTTCCATGTTTTCCACACCGACTGTATCCATATGTCCGTTTAGTATCAAAGTAGGACCCGGGTTTTTCCCTTTTAAGGTAGCAATAACGTTTTTACGATTTTCTTCTACTTCTTGAAATTCCACTTGCAGATTATGAGATTTTAAATCTTCATAGATAAACTCAGAAATTTTGCTTTCGCCAATTCCTTCTTTTTCGAAAGGGTTTACGCTTGGAATTTCAATCAAAGATATTAGGATTCTTTTTAGCCTGTTGAAAAGCAAGTCTTCCATGTCTTATTTTTTACTAATCTTAAATAAAAATTTTGAAAACCTAAACCCCGAGATTAATAAAGAATTCGATTATTGAAACGTTTATCGCAAGTTATTAAAACCGTTTTCTTATGTTAAAAAATCGATTGTAAAAAAAGTCTTGAAGATTTACAGTGAATTATGCACTGAAAACGATGAAAAAATTTTAGAGAACGTTATATTGTTCATAAACCGGGTTAATGTTTTTATTTTTCCAAAAACATCCCCTAGTATGAGTTTATCGGCAAAAGATTTTAAGAAAGTGCTGACAGTTTCCGGGAAAGAATACGAATACTATCCTGTTAAAGCGGTTAAAGATCTTGGATGGGGGGATGCTGATAGGTTACCATATTCGCTTCAGATAGTCCTTGAAAACATGCTCAGAAATTTTGATGGAAAAACAGTAAACGAGGAAAGCATAAAAGAGTTGCTTAGTTGGAACAGTAAAAACCCTGTAGAAAAAGAAATTCCATTTAAAGTTTCAAGAATACTTATGCAAGATTTTACCGGTGTACCTGCAATTGTAGATTTAGCATCTATGAGAGAGTACGCAAGAGAAAATGGGAAAAACCCAGACCTTATTCAACCAGGAGTTCCTATAGACCTTATAATAGACCATTCAGTACAGGTGGATGAATATAATAACCCAAAAGCATTCGAAGTTAACTTAGTAAAAGAAATAGAGAGAAATGAAGAGAGGTACAAATTCCTTAAATGGGCCGGTCAGGCATTTAATGAGCTAAGAATTTTTCCTCCGTCTGCGGGAATCTGTCATCAGATAAACCTTGAATATCTTGCAAAAATCATAATGAGCAACAAAGGCGTAGCTTACTTTGACAGCTTAGTAGGCACAGACTCACATACTACGATGATTAATGGGATTGGAGTATTTGGTTTCGGAGTAGGAGGCATAGAAGCCGAAGCCGCGATGCTTGGTGAACCAATCTACTTTATAACACCAAAGGTCGTTGGGGTGAAGCTCAGCGGTAAGCTTAATGACGGGGTCACAGCTACAGATCTAGCGCTTACTCTTGCCAAGGTGTTTAGAGAGCACAACGTTGTCAACAAATTTGTTGAATTTTATGGCGAAGGTGTGAGAAACCTTTCCGTACCTGATAGAGCGACCGTATCAAACATGAGCCCAGAATACGGTTCAACAGTCTCTCTTTTCCCTGTAGATGAACAAACACTTGACTATCTTCGCCTTACTGGCAGGCCAGAATGGTTAATAAGCCTAGTTGAAGAGTATTATAAATCGCAAGGTCTGTTTGGATCCAAAGAAAGGGAATATTCAGAGATAATTGAAGTTAACCTAGATGAAATTAAACCAAGTGTTTCTGGTCCTTCACTACCTCATCAAAGGCTTGATTTAGAAAAGATTCCAGAAAGCTTTAGACAGACTTTCGTAAAGGATCAACCAAAATCTTCAGGAGACCTTAAAGAAGGCGATGTGGTCATCGCAGCAATAACGAGCTGTACAAACACAAGCAACCCTAACGTATTAATTATGGCAGGTTTGGTTGCAAAGAAAGCTTATGAAATTGGATTAAGAGTTAATACAAGCAAAGTAAAGACAAGCCTAGCCCCAGGTTCTAGGGTAGTTACAGAATACCTTAAAAGGTCGGGATTGCTTGATTATCTTGAAAAACAAGGATTCTATGTAGTAGCATATGGCTGTACAACATGCATAGGAAACAGCGGGCCTCTTCCTGACGATTTTAGCAGGCTAATTAACGAAGGAAATCTTGCTATGGTAAGCGTACTTTCTGGCAACAGAAATTATGAAGGAAGAGTACATAACGATGTAAAGGCCAATTATTTGATGTCGCCTCCACTTGTAGTCGCTTATGCTCTGGCTGGCAACATAAACAAAGACCTTACAAAAGAACCTATAGGGTATTCTGCTGGTAAACCAATATACCTTAAGGACATCTGGCCAAACAGCGCGGAAGTCCAAGAAACTATAAAGAAATCTGTAAGTAAAGATCTTTATGAATCCATTTATAATGAAAAGATCTTTAATGTAAATCCATACTGGAATTCTCTAAATTCCCCATCAGGGAAATACTTTGAATGGGATGATAAAAGTACCTACATAAAGAAAGCGCCTTATTTTGATGGATGGAAAGTAGGTGAAAAGAAAGAAATAGAAGATATAATAAACGCAAGAATATTGCTTGTTCTTGGAGATTCTGTATCGACTGATCATATATCACCTGCAGGCGCTATAATGCCCGATAGCCCAGCTGGTAAATACCTCATTAACCACGGCGTTCCTGTTACAGAATTTAATACGTACGGTGCTAGAAGGGGAAACCACGAAGTCATGATAAGAGGCACTTTTGCAAACAGAAGGCTAAAGAACCTTATGGTAAATGTAGAAGGTGGCTATACAGTTCACTATCCCGAAGGGCAGATGATGACGATTTATGATGCTGCAATGAAGTACAGGGAAAAAGGTGTCCCGCTGGTGATAATTGCTGGCAAAGAATACGGTTCTGGAAGTTCAAGAGACTGGGCAGCTAAAGGCCCTGCCCTTCTTGGAATAAAAGCCGTAATAGCTGAAAGTTTTGAGAGAATTCACCGCTCAAACCTTGTGGGAATGGGTATAATACCGCTTCAGTTTAAAGAAGGACAGAACTATAAATCGCTAAGTATAGACTACTCTAAACCCATTTCAGTAATATTTAAGGAGAAAAAACCACGTGGAATCGCATACCTTGTGTTCTACGATAAATCAGGAAGCCAGAAGTCCATAGAACTAATCACGAGGATAGATAGTGAGTTGGAAATGGAATATATAAGGTACGGAGGAATACTTAAATATGTACTTTCAAAAATGCTCGCAAGATCATGAAAAAATATAAAATTTCGGTAATAAAGGGAGACGGCATAGGACCCGAAGTTATAGGCGCTACTGAAAAAGTTATTAACGCTGTAGAAGAAAGGTTTTCCTTATATTTTGAAAAAATTTTTATAGAAGCCGGTCTAGAAGCATTTAAAAAATATGGTACAAATTTACCAAGTTTTTCTATTGAAATGATAAAACATAGTGAATGCCTATTAAAGGGACCCACTACGTCTTTAGAAGGGGAAGGGACTGAACTTGGTGTACCAGTAAAAATAAGGAAAATTTTTGATCTATATGCTAACCTTCGGCCATTAAGGAACCTTCCAAGAGTAAAATCTGTTTACAACGATGTAGATCTTCTTATAGTTAGAGAAAACACCGAGGGCATGTATTCGGGCCTTGAATACAAAATAAACGAAGGCGTTAACATAGGTATAAGGGTTGCAACTGAAAAAGGCGCACATAGGATAATCCATGAAGCTTTTGAACAAGCCCGTGGAAGGCGGAAAAAAATAACGTTAGGACACAAATCAAACGTACTAAAAATGACTGACGGCCTTTATAAACAAGTATTTGAAAATTTTTCCAAAAAATATAGTGATGTTGAAGCAAAAGAGGAGCACATTGATGCTCTAGCGATGAAACTTGTAATGAAGCCGCAGGATTACGACGTTATAGTACTTGAAAATTTGTATGGTGACATAATATCAGACCTTGCTGCGGGTCTAGTAGGCGGTCTTGGAATGGCACCTTCAGCAAACATAGGAGAAACGTTTGCAATGTTTGAACCGATACATGGTTCGGCGCCGGATATAGCAGGTAAAAATATAGCAAACCCAATAGCAGCTATACTATCATTTTCCATGTGCCTTGATTGGATTGGAGAAAAAGAAGTCTCACAAGCTGTTAATAGAGCTGTGGTAAATTCTCTTGAAAAAGGTGATAAACTTACTGTGGATCTTGGCGGAAGGGCTACCACATATGAGATGGCTGAGAGCATAGCTAAAGAAATAATTTCGATAAACGTTTAAAAGGAAAGCTTGAATGTTTTTAAAAAAGAAATATTTATTAAATATGATTTAGTAAATTAATTACATGCCAATAGCATTTGTTTTATTAACTGTAGAACCGGGAAAAGAAGAAGAAGTTTTGGCTAGACTAAAGACCATACCTGAAGTTGAGGAAGCTCATAGAGTTTATGGTGTTTATGACACTATAGTAAAGGTTAACTCTCCAACCCCAGAAAAACTAAAAGATACTATAACTTGGAAAATTAGAAAAATTGAAAACGTTAAATCAACGCTTACTATGTTGGTTGTAGAACAATAAATTAAGTAAGATACTGAGACGGTACTTGTTTTAGGTTTTCCTTTATTGCATTTATGCTTTTCATGAAGAGTTCTTTCTGTTGGGACGTAAGCGGAACTTCTATTATTTTTTCAGCTCCATCTTTGCCCAATACTACCGGTACTTCAGCAAATACATCTTTTACACCATATTCACCATTTAGCAAAACGCTTGCTTCTACAACTAACTTTCTGTCTTTCTTTATTGCGTCAACCATTAAGAGTAAGCCTGCCGCAGGTCCCCAGTTACTGCTGAACTTTCTCAAGTTTGTTATTTGCGCTCCTGCTTCTATAGTATCCTTAACAACTTTGTTGTACTGCTCTTCGCTCAGGAAATCCTTCAGGCTTTTCCCGTATACGCTAGAAAGCTCAGGTACAGGATACATGTTTTCCCCGTGCTGGCCAAGCACCAGAGGAACGATTGATGCTGGCGAAACACCTATATATTGAGATGCATAGTAAGCCATCCTTCTTGAATCTAGGACTCCGCTAAAGCCTATGACTCTGTTTCTTGGAAAACCTAGTTTTTTATAAAGAACTGCAACCATTGCATCTAGAGGGTTTGTTGTCAATATCACTATAGAGTTCGGTGCGTACTTCTTAACTTGTTCAGCAACTCCAGCTACTATCTCAGCGTTTTTACCTGCTAGCTCTTCTCTTGTCATTCCAGGCTTTCTTGCAAGTCCAGCAGTTATAATTACTATATCGCTTCCCTTTATGTCCTCGTAGCTATTTGAACCTACGACGTTTACGGATTTTCCGAGTATAGCGGCGGCGTGGTTCATGTCAAGAGCCTCTCCCTGAGGAACTCCTTGGATAATATCTACAAGAACTATTTTGTTGTCGGCTTCGCCCAGCATGAGAAACGCAGCTGTCGTTGCACCTACTTTTCCGGAACCAATAATCGATATCATCAAATAAGGTTTTAACAAGGATAAATATAATGTTTTATCACAAAACAATAATAAGAAATAAAGTTGTTAAACTGAACTTTTTTCAAAACTTAATATTTTATAGCGATTTTTTGAAATAAGGGTGTAGGGCGTTCGATTTTTGTTCCACTAGGAATGACTTCCCATTTCTCAGGCTTTCTTATTTTTTCAAACTTTATTATATCTGCTAACTGTGTAGCCTTCTTCGGCATTATCGGGTACATCATAAAATTTATGTGAGCTATCGATTGTACTGCGTTATAAATTATTGAAGAAGCTCTAGCTTTGTTACTTTTCAGCTGATTCCACGGTTCTTGAGAACTAAAATATTGATTACCGAGTTCTGCCGCTTCAATGAATTTCTTTACAGCATCCTTGATCCTTAACTCATAGTTTAATTTTATAAAACTTTCCTGTATGTCTGTTATGGATTTTGAAAACAATTTATCTTCTTCTGTAAAGCTTTCCTGCGGGGGTACAACTCCACTAAACCTTTCGTTCAAAAATATAAGAACTCGATGAATATAATTTCCTACCTTATCGTTAAGGTCACTGTTTACCATCTTGTCAAAATCCTGCCAATTAAAACTAGAGTCACCTCTTTCAGGTCTAAGTGCAAGAATAACATATCGCCAGTACTCTCCATCAGCAACATTCAAAGCATCAGAAGCCCATACGCCTATGTGTTGGCTCTTGCTGAATTTAGTTTGTCCAAAAAGTATAAACTCAGTTGAAGCTATCTTTTTTGGCAAATTATATCCGTTTTTAGCAGCCATCAAGAGAGCTGGAAGTATTATTGCGTGGAAAGGTATATTGTCCTTTCCTATAAAGTATACAGAAGTTGTTTGGGGATCAAGCCAAAAAACCTTAAACAAATTTTTGTCAATTTTCTTTTCAAGCTCAACAACTCCCGAAAGATAACCCAATACGGCTTCCATCCATACGTATATGGTTTTGTTTTCAGCACCTTCAAAGGGGGCTGGTATTCCCCATCTGTTATCCCTAGTTATCGACCTCGGTTTAAGTCCCTCGTTAAGCATGCTTTTTAAGTAAGCTTTTACGTTTTCATCAAGGGTTTCGACATACTTGACGATTTCTTCATTTAGTTTGGGAAGGTCAAAAAACCAGTGATATGTTTCTTTTTTTACCGGTTTTTTACCACAAATTGCGCATCTAGGCTCTATCAATAAAGTTGGTTCTAGAAGCCTGCCACAATTATCGCACTGATCCCCATTAGCTTTTTCATAACCGCAGTATGGGCATTTTCCGATAACAAGCCTATCTGGTAGAAAAAGTTTGTCATTTTCACAATAAAGCTGCACAGTTGTTTGTTTGAAAATATACCCATTTTTTTCTAATTGTAGATAAAAATCTCTAACAAATTCTTTATGTGTTTCATTTTCAGTTCTGGTATAGTTATCTAGCTCTACAGAAAAGGCCTCGAGTATTTTAAGAATTCTTTTATGCATTTCATCAGTAAGTTCCTTTGGGTTTTTATGCTGCCTTATGGCTTCAACTTCTATAGGGGTGCCATGTTCATCTGATCCTGAGATTGAAATGGCATCATCCCCCATGCTTCTAAGAAACCTCGCATAATAGTCAGCTGATATCAAATGAAGTAAGGTTCCTAGGTGCGGCTCACTGTTTATGTATGGCCATGCTGAAAACACTAAATACTTACTCAACTTTAATTTTTCGATGCTTAGTTACTATTTAACTTTTATCAAATTATAAAAGCAAGCAATTTTGATAACTGAAAATTTTCAAAATTCAGTAATAACTTTAGTAATTAAATTTTAAATTACAAAAACAAAAGATAAAAATAAACATTTTAATGGATAAAAATACGTTTAAAATACATCAGCATTTACTGTCGGTTTGTTTAAACCTTAACTCCTGCAATTTGTAGGGTATATGCAGGGGTTGATTTTGTTACATCTGTTCACTTCATAATAACCAGATAGTCTTGCTGCAAGGCATTCAAGTATAATCCCTAATATGGTATATATGGATAACTTTTAAAGAATCAGTTTCTGAGAGGCGTAAAGAGTTACAGGACTGTTTGAAAAGTATTCTTCAATGGATGTTCTGAAATAGTATTCCATGGTTTTCAAGATCAAATCTTACAGGGGGCAGGTCATTTCTGAAGTTTTAAAGAAAATAAGGGAACTTGATGCCAGACTGGGATATATATTCCCTGCAAAATAGCAGAGTTAAGGTTTAAAACAATAAAAACGTTAATAGCTTGGCGCATTTCAAGGTTGTTTTTAAATATTTAATATTATAAACGCGTTATTATTTCAAAAGATTGAATATAATTAAGTTTTGTTAATAAAGTTTTTAAGAACATTGTATAGATAGATAAGTAAGATTGGCCATGCAAGAAAGATATGAGATAAGGTGGCACGGCAGAGGTGGTCAAGGCGCAGTAACAGCAGGCGTCCTTGTTGCTGAGGCTGCAATATTGGATGGAAAGTATGCGCAAGCATATCCAGAATTTGGCGCAGAAAGAAGAGGAGCCCCGGTTAAAGCATATACAAAGGTTTCTGAAAAACCGATATACTCCAGATCCCCTATAATAAATCCAGACGTTGTAGTGGTTTTAGACCCGAGCATAAATAAATCAATATACCTAGATGGTTTGAAAGAAGGAGGCATGGTTATAATCAACACGTCTAAGAGCAATGAAGAAGTAAAATCGTTAATAGGAAGAAGCGACGTCAAAATTGCTGTAGTAGATGCAACACATATAGCTCTTGATGTTCTTAAGTCAGCGATAGTTAATACTGCTATGGTTGGTGCACTTGTAAAGGTTTTACCGTTAGCTACTCTAGATTCATTAGAAAAAGCGTTACATGAGACGTTCAATAAAAAGATAGCAGACTTAAATTACCAGATAGTTAAAGCATCTTATGAGAAGGTGAAAACTATAAATTGACGCAGGAAAAACTTTTAGGATGGAAAGAGCTTCCACGTGGAGGATCTATACTTAAACCGGGTAACAGTGAGAGCAGGTACACAGGCGACTGGAGAACTTTTAAGCCAGTAATATTGCAAGATAAATGTACTAGATGTTTAAGGTGCTGGATAGTATGTCCTGAACCCGCTATTTATGTAATAGACGAACCATATACAACAAAAAGCGGTAGGCAGTTCAAATTTAGTGTGGAAGTTAACTATGATTATTGCAAAGGTTGCGGAATGTGCGTTGAAGAATGTGAGCCTAAAGCGATAGACTGGATTGAGGAGGAGAAGTAAAAATGGAAAGCATGCTTAAAGCTACTTGGAAAAGATTACCTCTAAGTACTAATTTTGCTATAGCGCAGGCTGTAAAAGATTCTGATGTAGATGTAGTATCAGCTTATCCAATAACACCACAAACCACAGTTGTAGAGAGAATATCAGAGTTTATAGCCAACGGAGAACTCAAGGCTGAGATGATACACGTAGAAAGTGAACACAGTGCTATGAGTGCTGCAATAGGCGCAAGCGCACTTGGTGCAAGAGCTTTTACAGCAACAGCTTCTCAGGGGCTTGAGCTCATGCATGAGCTTCTTCATATAGCTTCTGGCTTAAGGTTACCGATAGTAATGTCGGTTGCCGCAAGGGCGCTTTCTGCACCCATAAGTATATGGGGAGATTATACTGATGTAATGAACGTAAGGGATACTTCATGGATAACTCTTATAGCTTCTACGGCACAAGAAGCTTATGATTCAGTAATTCAGGCTTATAGGATAGCTGAAGATCCAAGGGTCTTTTTGCCTGTGATAGTTGCATACGATGGCTATGCTATGAGTCACACTTATGAACCAGTTTACGTTTCTGAAAAATCAGATGCTTTTAAGGATTATATACCAAAGAATCCTCAATGGTACACATTAAACCCGGAAAAGCCATTAACGATGGGTTCTATGGCTAGCCCTGAATGGTATTATGAATTTAAATATCAACAAGTTGTAGCAATGAAGAATGCTTTCGGTGTCGTAAAGGAAGCGGATGAAGAATACGGGAAAAGGTATGAGCGAAAGTACGGCATAATAGAAGAGGAAGGGGTTGATGGTTCAGACGTAACTTTTGTAACTTATGGCGGAATCTATGGTACCTTAAAGGAAAGCATCGAAGAGCTAAGGAAGAAAGGAGAACAAATAGGACTAGCAAGAATAAGGCTTTTCAGACCTTTCCCTTCAGAAATAGTAGCTGACCTAGCTGAAAAAACAAAAGCTTTGGTTGTGCTTGACAGGGCAATTACATTTGGCGTTAATATTTCAGGGCCTGTTGCAAGGGAAATAATCAGCTCTCTTTATGCAAGAGGCATTGAAAGGAACGTTTACAGCTTTATAATAGGGGTAGGTCAGAGAACAGTAACTGAAAAAGATATAGCAGCTATATACGGAAAGGTAAAAGAAATGCTTGGGTCTCACGAAAGACAGAAGGAAAGTATTTACTGGGGTGTTAGAGAATGATGACAAAACCATATTTTAGAACCGTTTATGACGTCCCAAGAGAAGAATATCTAGCCCCTGGGCACGGGTTATGTGCAGGATGCACTGCTGGCACAATAGTGAAGCTTCTTTTAAAAGTAACCGGACCTAATACCATAGTGGTTAATGCTACGGGTTGTGTGGAAGTTTCAACTACACCATTCCCTTACACTTCTTGGAAAGTTCCGTGGATACATGTAGCGTTTGAAAATGCAGCAGCCGTTGCTAGCGGAATAGAATCAGCGATTAAAGTTTTGAAAGCAAAAGGAATAATAGACCCAACAAAAAGAATAAACATAATAGCTTTAGCTGGAGATGGAGGAACCTACGATATAGGATTTCAGGCATTAAGCGGCATGTTAGAAAGAGGACACAAAGTAATGTATGTACTTTATGATAATGAAGCCTATATGAACACAGGAATTCAGAGAAGCGGTGGAACACCAGTATATGCTTGGACTACGACAACTCCAGTCGGTAAAATACTCAAAGGGAAGGTTCAGCAAAAAAAGCCCATAGCCGAAATAGTAGCAGCGCACAGAATACCCTATGTAGCTACGGCAAATCCGGGATACTTTGCTGACATGATGAATAAATTTAAAAAGGGTCTTGAAGTAGAAGGTCCATCTTTTGTGCACGTAATACAACCATGCACGACCGGCTGGAAATTTGATCCGAGATATGGCATAGTTTTAGCTAGACTAGCTACAGAAACTGGTCTTTGGATAAACTGGGAACAAGAAGAAGGTCAGTTCAGAGTAACAGTCACCGTTCCTAGAAGAAAGCACGTAAAACACTATTTCGAGCTTCAAGGAAGGTTCAGTCATCTTACAGAAGAGGAGATAGAAGCAATACAAAAAGAAGTAGACCTCGAAGTTGACAGAATAAACAAGCTTGTTGGAAGAACCGTTATAGGTCCTTTGGTAGAATAGACAGCTTATTTATTTTTTAAGTATCTAATGGTATGTAATAATTTCCAGATAAGAGAAGGATCTAAAAATTATAATTCAGTTTTTAGAGAGACTAAAAGCTTTTCCCTTCAGTGCGTAGGAGTCAGTATTAAGATTTTGGTCAAGTTTATAATTTTCCTGTCATTTAAAATAAAACGGGCGAGCGGCCGGGCGGGTTACGGGGGAGACCTGAGGAAGCTCCTCCCTTCGTCCACGGGGTTTGGCGCGGCGACGCGCGGCGAGAGATCGCCGGCTCTGGAACAGAAACGACACCCGTGCAGGCAGATGTCTTTGATGGCAACCAATGGTTGCCGGAGGACGCCTGGTTAAGGGATGAAACGGCCATCCCAAACGAAGAAAGGCCAAAACTGGTCTATGAAACACCCGTGGGTGAGACCTAGGTTGGCCGCATAGTCAAATCCCGCCTGAACAGAAGGAGGGCTACGAGCCGCACGTCCCATTTAATTTAAACTAAAATTTATTTTGTGTAAGATCCATCTTGAATTATCCACCTGTCTGTATGTCTTTTTAAGTTTTGAATGACAGATATTAAAGATCTTGGCATATCGTCCATGTAAACGAATTCAGGAAGATAAGAAAGCAACTTAAGGGTAAAGCTTTTAATTTCTTCAAAAGTGAGCATGTTATCTGCGCTCAACCTGCTCTGTGAGTACCCTATATGCATGTAAGATTTTACCTCAACAAAATGGGGATTACCCATTCTTATGAGTTCTGCTGCCTTTGGAATCTGTTCCAATTTATCATTATAACCCTTTATCAGTGTTATTCTTATAACCGTCCTAGTCTTCATCTCGTTCAAGAGTTTTAAAGATTTGATCCACCGTTCCCAAGCATCTTTATACATCGGTCTGTTAATATTAATGAATTCAGCTTTGTCATAAGCATTCATTGAAAGATAAACCTGTGTAGGAAGCGCATCTTCTTCAATAAGCCGTTTTAGCATTTCCGGTTCCTGACCGTTTGTCACCAGAAATATACTTTTTGTATTTGGAAGAGATTTTAAATACCGAATCAGTTCTGGTAGCTTCGGATACATAGTAGGCTCACCTGAAAGGGAAATTGAATAATGAGTTGGCGTTAAAGCGTCCTTTAACCAATCTTTATTTATGTTTGAGTCACCCATAAAGCCTATTAGAAGCTTCTTTCTTTCTTTTTCTAGGTTTTCAACTATTTCTGCAGGTTCGTCTATCCAGCCCTCAGGTATTTTTAACATTTTATAAAATTCGTTTGGTCTCCAGCAATATATGCATCTGTTTTCGCAGAAAACTGCAGTAGGAGTAAACTCCATACACTGATGTGTCTGTATTCCATAGAACTTATTTTTATAACATCCGCTCTTTTTTCTTACAGCCTCTTTTGTCCAGTGACATATTTCGACAGCAGAATGTCCATATATTCCATAATGTGCTCTCTTTAGAGCTTCAGCTGTTTTTGTATCAAGAGTCAGCTTTTCCTCCATCTTTAACTTTCAATATAAAATTCTAACTTATAAAAGCAATTGAAAAAACGCACGTTTACGTCGCTTGAAAATCATTTAATAAAATGTATAAATGATAAAAATAAGACAGCGTCTTATCTGCAAATTATTTCATACCCTAAAACACATAGCTGATAAAAGCAAATTAAGCAGATTTTAGCTAAGCTTAATGAAGGGGCATGGTCGTATGCTTAGTAAAGATCTGATTAAGTGGATCGTTAACACTAAGCTTAAAGGTAAGCTTAAAAACGGAGAAATGACAAACGCATGTATATCTATCAGAAGAGTACAGCAACTGTACAGCGAAATATAAAAAGACAAATATCATACAAGCTTAGAAAGCTATTAAGTCGGTCATTATAATTGATCCTAAATACTATTAAGAGCAATATATAAAAATACTGCATTTTATATTGCATTGTGGAAAATGCCGTAGTTGTCGTGGTTGGAGCAGATAAGCCGGGCATTGTAGCTGGAATTTCATCAGAATTAGCCGTGAATAACGTTAACATAGTAGATATTTCTCAAACGGTTCTAAGAGACATATTTGCAATGATAATGCTCGTAGATCTCTCAAAAAGCAACGTTTCTATATCTGAATTAAGAAAAAAGTTGCAGGCTAAAGGGAAAGAACTAAAAGTGGAAGTTCTAGTCTATCACGAAGAAGTGTTCAGATATATGGAGAGGATATAAAATGAAGTATTCTGCAGATGAGATTATTGAAGTTGTAAGAATGCTAAGTGAGGAGGACTTGGACATAAGGTCTGTTACGCTAAGCGTAAATACGTTACCATTGATTTCAGACAACGTTAAAAGGGTACTTGATAAACTAGATTCTTTAAACCCTATTTTTGATAAATTCTCTTCAGCCGTTGATAAAGCCTCAGAAAAGTACGGTATCAGAATAGTAACAAAAAGAGTTGCAGTAACTCCTATACAGTTCTTTTTAGAAGTGTTAAACGAAGAAGACGGATTAAAGATCGCAATAAAACTGGAAGATCTAGCAGAAACCAATCGAATAGATTACATAGGAGGTTATTCGGCTTTTGCTGAGAGGGGATTTACAAAAGGTTCGTCTTTAGTTATAAACACTATGGCTGAAGCAATAAATTCCACAAAAAGGCTTACTGGCATGATAAACGCGGCGTCAACATTTTCAGGGCTGAATTCTGAAGCTGTAAGGCGTTTTGTTGATAATATATTTATTATGAAACCCGAAGCATCTGCGAGGGTTGCTATACTTTCTAACGTTCCGCCTGACAGCCCATTTGTACCATCAGCTCATCACGGCATTGGAATGCCAGAAATGTCGATAAACGTAGCTGTAAGTGGTCCAGGTGTAATAGAAAAAGCAATCAGAAGGAATTCGCCTTCTACCCTAGAAGAGCTACATGAATTGATAAAGAGGACCGCTTTTAAGATAACAAGACTTGGCGAGCTTATAGGGAAAGCGGTATCAGCGGATGTAGGTGTAGAATTCGGTTCCGTCGACCTTTCTCTTGCGCCGACTCCAAAGATTGGGGACAGCGTTGCAGGGATAATTGAAGCCGCAGGAATAGAAAAAATGGGCGCCCATGGTAGCTTATCAGCTTTAGCACTTTTGATGGATGCAGTAAAGAAAGGAGGTTCTACAGCAACCTCACATGTAGGAGGTTTAAGTTCAGCATTTATTCCAGTAAGTGAAGACGCCGTTATGAGCGAAAGAGCATTAGAAGGCTATGTTGATTTTTATACGTTACTAGCATTGTCTGCAGTATGCAACAGTGGTATAGACATGGTAGGGATAAGCAAAAAGCAGGGCAAAGACAAAGCAACAGGTTTGATCATGGACGTTCTATCCCTTGGTATAACTTTAAACAAGATTCTTGGAGTTAGAATAATCCCTGTCGATGAAGAACCGGGTTCAATCATAGATCTTGGAGGGTTGCTTGGTAAAGTTGTAGTTATGAAGCTGAAGGATGCAAGCGTTGAAAGGTTCGTCTCTTTAAATGGTTTTATTCCAAACAGCATTAAAAGACTAGAGACAGGTTAAAAAATTCTTTATTCCCCAAGGTAAACTGCTTACGTAAATAGCTAAGAACTTATACATTATTAATCTATTATAGAATACACTAGCTAAAGCTTTTTACAGTCGAAATAATAATAGCGACCTCAATAGGTCGAAAAAGTTTAAAATTGATAAAAACAGCTAGGAGATAGTATATGCCAGTAATTCAGATATTAAGAAATAGACTTGAAAAATTAATACCAAACCATAGCTACGAAGAAATAACAGAAATCCTTCCATATATAGGGGTAGATATTGAAGAACTTACACAAGATTATGTAAAAATTGAATATTCCCCAAACAGGCCCGATTTTTCAACTGAGTATGGTATAGCTAAAGCATTGAAGGGTCTGTTCGGCGATGAACTTGGTATAAAGTATTGGACTCCCGAAAATAGCAACATAGAAGTTTATGTAGAAGAAAGCGTTTTAAATGTAAGGCCTTTTATATTTATCTTTGCTGCTAAAGGATTGCAGCTTGACGACGAAACTATAAGGCAACTTATTTCAATGCAAGAAGACTTACATGCAGGTTTAGGAAGAGGAAGAAAAAAGCTGGCTATAGGAATTCATGATATGAATGTTTTAAAATTTCCACTTTTTTATAAAGCAGTAAGCGAAGATTACCGATTTATTCCATTAAATATGGATAAAGAAGTAACGGTAAAAGAGATGCTTTTTATCACAGAGCAGGGGCAAAAGTACGGTCATCTTGTAAAGGATAAGTTCCCCGTTATAGTTGATAAGTCAGGAATAACGCTATCTATGCCGCCAATAATTAACGGGAATTATACAAAAATTACAAACAATACAAAAGACATTTTTGTAGATATTACTGGAAATGATTACAGATCGATTAAACTAGCGGCTTCAGTTATAGCTGAAACTTTACATGACATGGGCGGTAAAGTTCTAAAAGGAACAACCGTTTATCCTGATGGCAAAACATTGCAAAGCCCAGACGTTTCTTCATATAAACTCGCAGTAACTTTAGATATAATCAGGAACATGTTAGGGCTTGAACTTAAACCAGAAGAAATAATCCTTTCTCTCAAGAAAAGCAGGCTTGATGCATCTTATGATAAAGGAAACATTCTCGCTATTGTTCCTCATTATAGAGGAGACATAATGCACCCAGTGGATATAGCTGAAGAAGTTTTGTTAGGATATGGACTTTTTAATGTAAAGCCAGACCTTGAAATAAAGATAACAAATGGAAAACTTTCTGAGAAAACGAAGCTAGATGATCTTATTAGAGCAACTGCTATAGGGCTTGGCTTTACAGAAGTATTAAACCCAATGCTCGTAGCAGAAAGCAACTTAAAACAGATTCTTGGCGAAATTATAAAGCCTATATTGGTAGAATTTTCAAAGAGTTCGGAACACAATGCTTTGAGACCTTCAGTTTTTCCAGGATGCATCTTTGTACTAGCAACAAACCAGAACGAATCAATGCCACGGAAGATTTTTGAAATAGGAGATACAGTTCATATAGAAGAAAATAAGATCGTTCAGGAAAAGAAATTTTGTCTTTTAGAAGAAAGGGATGAAATAAGTTTGACTGAAATGAAATCTTATTTTGAATCACTCATAAGAAATTTAGATTTAAAAACTGAAAAAACCAATTTTTTAAAGACAAATAAGCCTTATGCTTTAAGGTGTTTTGATATAAAAATAGACAACATACTAATAGGAGAAACTTTTGAGCTTAACCCTGCTCTTATTCTGGATTTAAAAATAAAGAATCCGGTTGCGGTTTTAGAGATAAATTTAGAAAAACTTTACAGCTTGGTCCTGGCATAACTCACTGCTATGACTTCTATCTCACTAATATATTCATTGCTTAAAAGATAAGCCTCTAAAGGTTCAGTTCCTCCTTCAGCTTCATCTATTTCTATATCTGCTATTATTGCATTCAGTCCAAAAGCTATGGGTTCAACTTCATATCTTACTACCTTATATTTTGTTAAACTTTTTATTATGTCCTCAGGTTTTGTTTCTATGTCTTTAGGCAATATCTTAACCCTTGCTAAAACTTTATTAGGCATTTAAGTTCACCTTAAGGGCCCTCAAAACCGCAGTTATCGCACTTATATGGTCTGTTAAATTCTCTGCATTTTTCACATCTCCAGATAGTTACCTTTCCACAATCAGGGCACACAAATTTTGTATATTTCTCATTAGGAGAAATCGGTTTATGACAGCTCGTGCATACCGGTAAACCTCTATGAGCCATTTCATAGGATTAGTATTTAGAACGTTTAAAAATGTTTCTCATATTACGGTTTTTCTATGTTCAAAAACAATAATATTTACTGTAAGTTAAATTAGTTAATATTACTAGGAGTTAAAATCACTAAAGTATCCTTCCCGTATAGGGGGATGAGAAAGGGGATTAATAGCCTCTTGAAAAATGTAACAAAATTATAGGCTTGAGAGAATAATATCTGTTGACTGATACGACTTTGTGGAACACAGTATCCCGGCACGAGCTAGTCCCAGTACAGCCTTTATATTAGCTACTGATTTATTTGAAAGAAGCCAAATTTGCAGGAAAGGTAGTTACCCAAGATACATGTATAAGCAAAAGCTTAAATTGTATGTCTTGTGTGGTAGATTAGATGAAGATTTTACTGCTCGACACAGAAAAGTTTGAGTTTAAAACGATTGAGCCAGAAAGTTCAGTTTATGATGAATTTGAAAAAGGTAAATCGGAATCCTTTAGAGACGTCTTAGTGGGTTTCGTTACTCTTGAAAAAGGAGACGACGATTCTGTTTTCGATGAAGTGTTAAGTGATATAACTGATTATATGTCAAAAATAGGCAGAAAAGATTTGGTTATTTACCCTTACGCCCATCTCAGCGATGAACTGTTGCCATCTTCACAAGCTATTAAGCTTTATAATTCCTTAGCCGATTTTCTTAAAAAAAATGGAATAAACGTAATAAAAGCACCATTTGGATGGAACAAAAGCTATACTGTTCAGATAAAAGGGCATCCATTGGCTGAAAGCTTGAGAACTTATAAAGCTAAAAAGGGCAAAAAAGCAGGTTTTACACCTAAAGAAAAGTTTTACAAGTTTTTTGTAATAGACTCAGAAGGCAATGAATATGAAATATTTAAAGATAAGCTCGATGAATACGACGTTCTTAATAAGAATCCGGCATTAAAAAGGTTCGTTCAAAATGAGTTAATCGGCAAAGAGACTCACAAGGAGGAACCAGCTCACATTAAATATATGAGAAAGCTTGAGCTTGTTGATTACTGTCCAGAAAGCGATATAGGGCACCTTAAGTGGTTTCCGAAAGGTGTTATGATAAGGGATCTAATACTAGATTATGCTGAGCAACTCGCTATGAACTGGGGTGCAATAAAAATGCAAAACCCGTTAATATACAGAACAGACGTAGAAGCAATAGCTCTTTTGCAAGGTGAATTTCACGAGAGAGATTACAAAATTGAAGGAGAAAACATGGTCTTGAGGTTTGCTAGCGATCCTGGAGCTTTCCCTTTTGTTCAGAAAGTAAGTTTGAGTTACAGACAGATGCCTTTTAAGGTTTATGAGGAGGCCCAATGTTTTCGTAAAGAACAGAGCGGAGAAGTAGTAGGGCTAATGAGAGTTAGAAGCTTCTTGATGACTGATCATCACGCATTTTGCCCAAACGAAGAAATAGCTAGAAAGGAGTACTATGAGCTTTCAAAGCTATTTGCCAAACTAATGAACGACATAATATCAGGAGAACACTGGGTCCTTGGATTTGAGATTGTTGACGAATATTACGAGAAATACAAAGACCTGTTTAAACAGATTCTTAAGGATATTAAAAAACCCGCGTTCTTCAAGTTAATGAACCGTATGACCCATTATTATGCTTTTAAGAACGAATTCCAAGCAATATTTCCGGATGGGAACAACCTTCAAATATCTACTGTACAGTGGGATATAAAAAATGGGGAGAGATTTAACTTAACTTACATGAATGAAGAAGGCAAAAAGACTTTTGTACCCATCATAATACACGCCTCAAGCTTTGGCAGTATAGAAAGAGCTTTGGCATCCATGCTCGAATCAGCCGCATGGCAAGAAAAAGAAGGAAATGTACCCCTCTTACCATTCTGGCTATCGCCAGAACAAGTAAGGGTGCTACCGGTATCCAGTGTAGAACATCTTGAATATGCTGAAAAGATAGCTAACGAACTTGATAAAAAAGGATTCAGAGTCTCTATCGATGATAGAGATATAACATTGGGCAAAAAAGTTGCCGAAGCAAAAAGTGACTGGATTCCAGTTCTTGTTGTTGTTGGCGCAAAAGAAGTACAAAGCGGAAAGCTTAATGTTGTAAACAGGATAGGGTCTAAAATAGGCAAAGAACCCTCAGTAGAAATGAGTGCAGAAGATCTTCTTTCTCTTCTTGATAAGTTACAGGCAGGAATGCCAAAAAGGAAGCTTTCATTGAACATATATCTTTCTAAAAGACCCAAGTTTATCTAAAATTTATATTTAGGGCTCTAACTATTTCTTTTATGCTACCTCACATAAATGCTTTAAACGGTGATATAGCAGAAGATGCTGTTATATCAGGAGATCCAGAAAGAGTTAGACAGCTTTCCTCGCTTTTAGAAGGATCAAAAGAAATCAGCTCAAAAAAAGGGTATGTTATTTATACTGGAAGATTTGACCATCATTTTGTAACTTTAGCATCACATGGGATAGGTGGGCCGTCAATCTCAACTTTGTTTAAAGAACTAAAAGAGCTTGGAGTAAAAAGGATTGTACGGTTCGGCACAACTGGAGCGCTAATTAACCAAATGGAAATAGGAGATGCTGTGGTTGCAACAGGGGCAAGTTACTCACCTGGTGGGACGATTTATGAGCTTTCCAGTGGCTTAGTTCTGTCACCTTCTCCTGATCTTGGGCTTACATATAATCTTTATAAGAAGTTAAAAGATAAAAAAATAAGTACATATTTAGGGCAGGTATTTTCTAAAAACGCATTCTATACTTTGGAAGACGTTCTTGAAGTTTATAAAAAGTATAATATAGTTTCGCTGGAAATGGAATGCGCCACGCTTTTAACGCTTTCACAGATTGAAAACATCAGGTCAGCTTGCGTGTTAATGGTAAGCGATAGCGTTGTCAAAAAAACTAAGATGTATACCGCTGATGAGTTAAAGGAATTTGCAATGAACATTGGAAAAGCCATATTAGAAACTCTCGCAGAAAGTTAAATTTCTAAACCAAAACCCTCTGCAAACTTCGAAAACTTTCTATACTCTGCAAGAAATTTTAAACCTTTTCCTGTTATTATATAAACTTGACCTTCTTCTCCATTAATAAGCTTTACCATGCCTTTTCTGTTTAGTTCTTCAAGTATTTCGGTTAGTCTCACATAAGGAACGTTAGACTTTCTTACAAGCTCAGTTACCTTTAATCCATTGTTTGACTGTTCGAGCGAAATTAACAAATCAGCAATTATCCTGATTCTACTTCTCATTTCAGCGCACCAGTGAGCTCAGCATTATAAGGTAACCTATAGCCTGAATAATATAACCTATAGGTGAGTAATAATCTATGATTTGTATAAATATTGACAAAGAAACCAGGATAAGCCCGGCTCCAACAAGAAGGTTAATTACTCTTTTTGTTTTTTGGTAATAGATCAGAGTTTCTATCCCGGCGTAAAGTGAAAAGAATATTGCAACAGTACCGCCTGCTACATATGGTATTATTATAAGAGGTGCCAAGTCTTCCTTTAACTCTTTTATGTGTTCTAATCCTATTATAAGAAAACCTACGGCTTCAAAGTAAAAACCCATATAAGGTATCAGAAAGTCGCTTAGCAGCCCTATCATGATCAGTAAGAAAGCCACCCCTTCTTTGAGTAGGGTTTTGCTTTCTACCTTTAGGTAACCATAAAAACTCATGAAGGATATTATTGCCGTTGCAATTATTGAAATGATTAGTGAAATAAGCTCAATTGATGTATACATTGTTTTAATTATTTTAGAAAAAACGGGTAAATAAACGTTTACAGACCATTAATTTTAATACGAACATTTCAAATTAAAGTATTCTGATTAATCTAGTGATGAACCCACGAACTAGTACAACTTTACAAGGTCACACGAAGCTTTTGATATAGAAAGGCTTGAGACTCCTGCCATGATCTTCTATAAGGGGTTTCCCAAAAATGAGTTCGTCAATCAGTAATTCTTTGATAATGCTGGAGAGGTGGTGAAAATAATTTGGGAAAATAACGCTGTAGAAAGATAGATGAAAACATTATATAAAATATTTATAGTAAATGGTATTGAAATTTTAGTTTTTAAGATACAAAAACTAGTCGAACCTATATATTTTTATTTAAATGAAACAATAATATCATTTAAATAAAACGCCAATAACATACAAAAAATAGAACGGGCCCGGCGGGATTCGAACCCGCGGCCTCCGGCTCCGAAGGCCAGCGCTCTATCCTGGCTGAGCTACGGGCCCATTAAGTAAAGTTAAATGGTGGGTAATAAACGCCTTTTTCTGTTATTATTGCAGTTATTAATTCAGGTGGCGTTATATCAAACGCTGGGTTAAAAGCTTTTATTCCACGTGGAGCTATTCTTTTTCCTTTTATATAAAATATTTCTTCAGGAGGCCTTTGTTCTATTATTACATCATCAACTTGGCTTTTCAGGTCTAGAGTTGAGCTAGGAAGAGCAACATAAAAAGGTATATTAAAACGCTTAGCAAGTGTCGCAACTTGAAACGTGCCTATTTTGTTTAGAGTCGTTCCATCTTTTAGAACTCTATCCGCTCCAACAATTACCTTTTTTATGTAACCTTTCATCATAGTTAACCCTACTGCAGTGTCTGCTATAAGCGTCACATCAAAACCGTCTTTTGCAAGCTCATAGGTTGTAAGCCTAGCACCCTGCATAACAGGCCTCGTTTCCGTAGCAAATACTTTGATCTTCTTTCCTCTTTCTTTAGCAATTCTCAAAGGCGCAAGCGCAGTACCATAGTCTACTGTGGCAAGGGCTCCTGCATTGCAGTGTGTAAGAACTGTATCGCCATCATTAAACAACGGTTCGCCTTTTTCTCCTATTCTTCTTGCGTTGTCAAGTTCTTCATTAAATATTTTCGAAGCTTCTTCCCACGCTTTTACAAAACTTATTTTGTCTTTTGAAGAATTTAAAACCCGGTCCACCGCCCACATCAGATTTATGGCGGTAGGTCTTGCCGTCTTGAGCCATTCACCAATCTTTATGTATTCACTTGCATCTTTAACTTTTTTAGCTGAAAGGGCAAGTCCATATGCGGCTACAACACCTATTAAAGGTGCCCCTCTTACGACCATCATTTTTATTGCTTTGTACGCATCTTCTACCGAAGAAATTTTGATCCATTTTTCACGTGTAGGAAGAAGTCTCTGATCAAGAACCCAGACTTCTTCGTTTTCTATTTTTATTGGTCTCATGCGTAATATTAAATGTCGTGTTTATTTATTTTTTTATTTTAGCACTAAACAATTTCCGTTTCTTTTAAATTATAAAAGATATATAGTTTCAAAGATTCTTTTAAATGCATCATAAGCTTCATCGTCAAATAGATATACCCTTATCTCTCTTAAAGAATTGCCTTTAAAATTGTTTAATGCGTCAAAAAAGGCTTTAGCCGAATCTTCATATGGAAACCCATAGGCTCCTGTTGAGATGGCTGGGAAAGCTATACATTTAAGTTTGAGTTCTAAAGCCTTTTCTAGAGCTGATCTGTAAGCCAGTACCAAGTCATCGTAGCTTCCTTCCCCAAATATGGGTCCCACAGTATGAATAACAAATCTTGCTTTAAGGTTTCCACCTGAAGTTAAAGCGACTTCACCCCTTTTAAGGGGACCGTGTTTTTTAACAAACTCATCGCTTTCTCTTTGAATAGAATATCCGCCTTTTTTAACTATAGCGTAAGCCACCCCGCCACCATGCTTTAAAAAAGAATTTGCCGCATTTACTATAGCATCACAATCAGCATCTGTCAAATCCCCCTTTATCAGTTTCAAATTAATAGAACCTATTTTTTTCTCCATAAACCTTATTTTATAATAAAATTATAAAAAGATTCTCAATTCTTCGTTATTTAATTTTAATATTAAGCTATGCCTTGCAAAAATAATAAATCATAGGCAACAAGGTTGATTGGTTAAAGCTTTTAAAAGAAAAGCAACACACATTTCGTAAAAAATTGAGCTCAGCACCAAATTTTTATATAGAATCTTTCAAACTATTGTGAATAATGGAAGTTCAAAACCCGTTTAAAGACTTTAAAGGTACACAGGATTTGATTTTCAAAAAATGGGAAACCGCAAGGAAGAATATAGACTCCGAAGATAGACCGTTAGTTACCTTCATAGAAGGTCCCCCAACGATGAACGGCGAACCTCATATCGGCCACGTTAGAGGGAGAGTAATAAAAGACCTGTTTTACAGGATGGAAGTTTTAAAGGGCAATAAAGTTTTTTTCAGAGCCGGATGGGATACTCAAGGTCTTCCTGTAGAGCTTGAGGCTGAAAAAGAACTTGGCATATCAGGCAACAAATACCAAGTCCTCAATAAAATAGGAGAAGACAAGCTTGTTGCCAAATGCAAAGAACTTATTCATAAATATAACAAGATTTGGAGAGAAGTTGATAGACAGCTTGGGTTAATGTTTGATTACGATAAAGCTTACTGGACCTATAAAGATGAGTATATTGAAAGAGAATGGAAGATAATAAAGGCAGCTTACGAAAAAGGTTTATTGTATGAAGACTACAGGGTCGTTGCTTACTGTCCAAGTTGTCAGACAAGCTTAAGTAATAGCGAAGTAGCGCTCGGGTATAAAGAAGAAACAGACCCTAGCATGTATTATAAAGTAAAGTTAACAGATGAAGATCTTTACCTTGTAGTTTGGACCACCATGCCATTTACTCTGGTAACAGATGAGGCTGTAGCTGTAAATCCAGATGAAAAGTATCTCATTATAAACGTTAACGGGGAAAGATGGATCGTGGGTTCAACCGCTTTTAGTTCTTTTATAAAAGATACTGGTATTAAAGCAGAAATTTTAGGAGAAATAAAAGGTAAGGATCTTGAAGGAAAAAGATACATACCAGCTTTGCGGGACCTCGTATCTGCACAAGATTATATGTTTAACAACAGGCAGGCTTACTATGTGTTTGCAGAGGATTTTGTAGATATAACAACAGGAACAGGTATAGTGCACTTAAGCCCAGCTAACGGTGAAGAAGACTTTGAAGTTGGCAAAAAAAGAGGTCTTCCTATATTTAATCCAATAGATGATCAGGTTAAGTTTACAGAGCAGGCAGGGAAGTATTCAGGTCTTTTTGTAAGGGACGCTGATGACATAATAGCTGAAGATCTTAAAAACAAAGGCATGCTTGTAAAATACGGAAAGATTAAACATACTTATCCCACATGTTGGCGTTCAGGGCATAAACTTGTTTTCTTAGCAAGAAGGGAATATTTTTATGATATCCCTAAGATAGCTGAAAAAGCATATGAAGAAGCTTCAAAGGTACAGTACTATTTTGATTCACCAAGAAACAGGTTTCTTGAAATAATAAAAGAAAAGAAACCATGGTGTATAAGCAGAGAAAGGGTCTGGGGAACACCGCTTCCTATTTGGGTTTGCAAAAATTGTGGTAACAAAATATATCTTTTTGGCCGGGATGAAATAATAAAGAACGCGACAAAACTTCCTGATGGGCCTAATTTTGAGCTTCACAAGCCTTGGATAGATAGAATTGTAATAAAATGTCCCAAGTGTGGTGGTGAGGCCTACAGAGAACCTTATGTTCTTGATACATGGCATAACAGTGGCGCAGCACCCTATGCTTCTCTCACTGAAGAGGAATATAAAAGAGTTGTTCCGGTTACATTTTTAACTGAAGGAATAGATCAGACTAGAGGTTGGGCTTATACTCTTTTAATGGAAGGCGTTATATTTAACGAAAAATCACCTTACAGAAGTTTTCTTTTTACAGGCCTAATAGTTGATGAAAAAGGAGAAAAGATGAGCAAAAGCAAAGGCAATGTCGTTTTTGCAAAGGATCTTTTTAACGCTTATCCTTCGGATCTTGTAAGGTTTTACCTTGTATGGAAGGCTAACCCAGTTGATGTTTTGAGCTTCGACAGAAAGGAAATGATGGAAAGACCATTTCAGGTGTTGAACACTCTTTTCAATCTTCATGTTTATTATAAAGTAAATTCTGAATATGATAAGTTTGTATGGGAAGATAAAGAAAAAGGAGAACTCGGCGAAAAGGAATACTGGATACTCGGGTTGCTTCAAAAAGCAAAAAAGGAATACATTGAAGCATATGAAAAGAAAAAGCTTAATGAAATGGCCCGAATAATGGAGCGCTTCATAATAGAAGACCTTAGTCAGAGGTATGTTCCTCTTATAAGGAACGAGCTGTGGAATGACAGTGCAGAAACTGAAAAGAGGAGGTTTGGTATATATTGGACTCTTGGTAAGGTTCTTAGAGAACTTGATGTGCTGTTACACCCTCTTGCACCTTATACAACTGATTACCTTTTCGAAAACGTCTTTGGCGCTAAATGGTCGATACTTAATGAAAGGTTGCCAGCACTTGATGAGAAATATGTTAACGAAAAGCTGATAGAAAAATACGAAAAAATATGGAATTTAGTTTCTTTAATAAACAGCGCTAGGATGAAGGCTAAAATAAAAAGGCGCTGGCCCCTCAGTAAAGCTATAGTATACTCGGCTTCAGATCTGCAGGGAGACCTGCTTAGCATCATATCGCAGATAGCAAACATAAAGACGGTTCATTATGTAAATAGTTTAAAAGAGCTTCCTGTTGATGTAAAGATAAGGCCGTTAGTAGGCGAACTTGGCAAGCTTTTTAAGAAAGACTCGATTAAAGCGAAGTCACTTATTGAGTCATCCCACCCGTTTGAAATAGCCGAATCACTAATGAAAGATGGTCAGGTAACAATTGATGATTTTAAAATACCATACCAAGCAATTGAGGTTCAATTTTTGCCTAAACCAGGTTATGAAATTGCTTGGGAAAGAGGGCTGCTAGTAGTTATAGATCTGCAGAGAGATAAAAGTTTGATAGAAGAAGGATATCTTAAAGACGTTGCAAGACGAGTTCAATATGCAAGAAAAGAAAAAGGATATAACCCAACAGATGTTCTTGAAAAAGCAGAAATATATTCAGATGATGAAGAAGTGGTTAACGCGATCGAAAAAAGGTTAGACGAGCTCTCTTTTCTCACAAGGGTTAAAAAGTTTAACGTTTTCTTAGGCAAACCAGAGTCAGGGACTTACTTAGAATATGAGCTTGATGAAAAAAAGCTATACATAAGGTTTGAATGATAATGTAGCTTAAGAATAATCCTTTTTAAGTATTTTAAAATAAAAAGTTTTTATCTTTAGATTTTTAATAACAGAACATATGAAATTTTATCTTAAATGTACAAAATGCGGACAAAGATACGACTCAGATTATGCATGGCCTAGGTGCAGCAAATGCGGTGGTCTGCTTGAGGTTGCATACGATTATAAAAGTATAGAACTTCCTTCAGATTTTAAAACAGCTTTTGTAAAACAGTGGAAATACAGACCATTTATGCCGATTAAAAGAAGGCCTGTAACTGCAGGAGAAGGGGGTACTAGGCTGAGAAAAGTCACATCAGTTCCAGATGTTTACCTGAAAATAGAACTCGATAACCCAACAAAATCATTTAAGGACAGGGGCTCAACTGTTGAAGTTACTAGAGCGCTCGAGCTAGGTTATCAAAGACTTGTGGTTGCGTCTACAGGAAACATGGCATTATCAGTTTCCGCATACTCTGAAATAGCTGGACTTGAAACCGTTACCTTTGTAGGTTCTGGAGCAAATCAGAATAAAATAGATATGATAAGGAACAAAGGTGGAAAGATTATTCAGGTTGAAGGTGATTTTAATGATGCTCTTTTAGAAGCTGAAAAGTTTGCCAAAAAAACGAAATCTTTCTTAGTCGGAGACTATCTTTACAGAAAAGAAGGGCAAAAAGGTGTAATATTTGAAGTTATAGACCAGCTTTCCTACAATCCACCAGATTATGTTTTTGTTCCTGTTGGCAACGGTACTTTAATTTCAGCTACATATAAAGGGCTGTTTGAATACAAACTTTTTGGTTTAATAGATAAGATGCCAAAGATTATAGGCGTTCAAGCAAAGGGCGCTGATGCCTTTTATAGGTACTACAAAACAGGAAAGCTAAAGAAAGTAAACATAAAGACTGCTGCTGACGCTATAGCTGTAGGTCTTCCAACATATGCAGATCAAGCAAAAGAAGCAGTTAAAGCTACTGGTGGGGACGTTATAACTGTAAGCGAGAAAGAGTTGACAAAAGCTGTCAAAGAAATATACAAACTAGCACAAGTATGCTCTGAGCTTGGAGGCGCTGCAGCATATGCCGGACTGCTAAAATATGACTTACCAAACGATGCAAAGGCAGTTGCTTTCGTTACCGGCGGAAACATCTGATTTTAAGGTTTAAATTAAGTTAAAAATTTCTTTATTTGATTTACTAGATCTTCTTTAGTTATTTCAAATTCCTGCCTAGTCTTCATTTCCTTAATTTTTAATATGCCTCTTGAAAATTCACTTGGAAGTACAAGCACAACAAGAGAAGCGCCATTTCTTTCCGCTTCTGAAAGCTGTTCATTTAATCGGTTCTTATGAGCGAGATCGCTTCTAAAACCTTCATCCCTTAGCTTTTCTGTAATTTTAAAAGCTTCTGATTTAAGTTCATTGACGTAACCCACATATATCAATGGCTCAGTTTCTTGGTTCAGTTGAGAAGCTAAGAGAAGCCTATCTACACCACCAGCTACCCCTAGAGCTTTAAGATCGTCTCTTCCAAACAATACAGGCAAAGAATCATAACCTCCTCCTCCAGCTATTGCACCTAAATCTAAGCTTCCTTCGTCATAGGCTTCAAACACTATATCTGTATAATAATCAAGGCCCCTTACTATTTTGAAGTTTAGGTTGACTGGAACATTGAGAGCCTTAAGCAGATCTCGGACCTTTAAGAGGTCTGGGTTGATATATTTTTTTATAACTTCCGAATTTTCATTGGCTTTTGAAACTTCAAGAACATTTCTTATAAGACCCCGCGAATAGCCCTTTTCTTCATATTCCAAAACAATCTCCTCTTCGCTCTTTTTACCGAGTTTATCGATGGCCCTTAGAAGGTCCACGCTGAATTTTTCTCCAGCTATATCCTTGATAGCAGCTTCGACAGTTCGTCTGTCGCTTATAAAAATTATAGGTTTTTTAACCCCGGAACTTTTTAACATTCTATATGTAAATGAAAGAACCTCGGCATATGATTCAGGGGTTTTATCCCCATAAACTTCTAGATCCCATTGATAAAACCACCTGTATCTTCCTTTTTGTGGTTCATCGTATCTCCACATGCTTGCAAAAGCCCCAAGCTTAATCGGAAGAGGAATATCCCTTCTTTCACATATATACCTTGTTATTCCAACCGTTAAGTCAAATCTAAGTCCAAGATCTCTACCGGATTTATCTTTAAATGCGTATATTTCGTTTATTATTTCTTCTCCGCCCTTTGCCTCGAGTGTTTCTAAAAATTCCAGTGAAGACGGTTCCATCAGTTTTACATTATAAGACCTAGAAAGCGTAACAAAGTTTTCGCGTATCTTTTCTAACTTGTCATAAACCTCTGGATCATAATCCCTTAATCCTCTAGGTATTTTCATAAATCATCACCTAACCTGTTTATTAGCTGGTTTTTTAGTATATTTAACCTTAAGGTCTTAACATTTGACATAAATGCATCAAAAATTAATCTTTTTTCTGTCCTATAGAGCTCAGCTCTGCTAGTAACGCTGAAAGCTGTATATCAGGATGTGCACCCTGTATAAGCCTAAAGTCATATTCTGCAAATATTTTAGCTACACGAGCAAGATCAACGTCTTTCCTACCGTTAATGGCTGAAAACATCATCTTAAGTATATCAGTTTCAGGTAACCCATAGATCATTATTAGCTTATAAAGTATCTCCCGTGCTTTCTTAAAATCTCCGGAAATTGCAGCTTCTACCATGCTGCTAATATCGCTTTCTCTAGTTATAGTAATTGTTGCCCTTACGTTTTCTACGTTTACTTCGCCAAGGGCTGCCGCTTCCTGAAGGTGGTTTATTGCTTTTCTCATATCACCTTCACTTATCTGATATATTAACTTCAAAGCGTCAACGCTACACTTAACCTTTTCATTATTACAAATGAACTGTAGCCTTTTTATAACAGATTCTTCATCAAGCCTCCTAAACCTAAATATGGCGCATCTGCTCTGTATGGGTTCTATTATATTGCTTGAAACGTTAGCTATTATTATGAATCTTGAATTAGCTGAAGATTCTTCCATGATTCTTCTTAAAGCTGTCTGGGCATCAGAAGTCATTTCATCGGCTTCATCAAGTATTATTATTCTGTATGGTATGCCTGCTGATTTGTCTACAAACCTAGTAAAGTTCTTTATCGTCGTCCTTACAGTGTCTATCCCTCTTGTATCTGAAGCATTAAGCTCAAGAGTATAGTTTCTCCAGTTTTCTCCAAGTATCTCTCTCGCCAAACAGAAAGCAACCGTAGTTTTTCCTGTGCCTGGCGGTCCAGCAAACAAAAGGTGAGGCATATCTTCGGGCTTTTTTAGAAATCCTTTTAATCTCTCCACTATCTCTTCTTGGTCTTCGACTTCATCAAGCTTTTGAGGTCTGTATTTTTCAACCCACATTATTTCCTTTATCATGTATTTTTCCCCTTCTTACCTCCATTATATGTGGTAGAATTTCCATAAATACCTTTAACCCTTCTTCTACAGCATTAGGCGATCCTGGTAACGAAACTATTATAGAATCATTGATTAACCCAACGCTCATGTTTCCAAGCAATCCATGAGGTCCTATTTTTTGATAGCTCCTTCTTCTGAACTCTTCAGATATTCCAAAAATAAGCTTTTCAGAAATTTTAAAGACTATCTCGTCTGTAAAATCTGTTTTTGATGGGCCTGTCCCTCCAATTAGAAGGATTATATCTGGTTTAAAATTAAATAATATAGAAGTTAAAGATTCTGTTATTGCCAGCTTGTCATCTGGTACTAAAGATCTGCAACAAACTTTATATCCCGAATTCCTTATCATCGCTGAAGCCAGTAGTCCACTTTTATCTACGACCGTTTCAGAATAAAATCTTGAAGTGCTAACTGTTATTATTCCAAAGTAATATATATCTGCAAACTCACTCAATTTGCAATAATAATTTAATGAGCTTTTATAAAAGTTTGTACCTTTAGGTTAAACTGTCGAACCATCCTTGATTTTTTTAATAACCTTTATGTTCCTTATTTCAGTATAAGGATACTGCCCGTTTTTATCTTTCTCATATTTTTTAACCATGTCCCATATGTTGAGAAGAGCAACTGAAACCCCATAAAGTGCCTCCATTTCTACACCAGTTTTTGCTTCTGCTTTAACTGTAACAGTAACTTCTACACCATCTTCCCTTAGCTCACACTGTGCTTCTGTATACTCAATAGGTATTGTGTGGCAGAAAGCTATAGCGCGCGTAGTATCTTTGACTGCTTCTATAGCTTTTAATTCTGCAACTGAAAGCGGATCACCCTTTTCTATTTTATGTTCTTTTATTCTTAAAATTGATTCTTTTGATAATTTTATGAAACCATTAGCAATAGCTGTTCTTTCAATTACCTTTTTTTGAGCTATATCTATGCTTTTCATTATAATTTTAACTTTATAGATATCAAAATAATAAACTGTACGTTCATTTTTCGATAAGGTAATAAATAAAAGCACCTGTGAGAAAAGATATTGGGATGGAAACTTTAGATTACGATGTCGCTATAGTTGGAACAGGACTCGCAGGGCTTCGAACAGCTATTGAGATATTGAGAAGGGATAAGGGCAAACTAGGTTTAAGGGTAGCTGTAATTTCTAAGATTTACCTTATGAGAAGCCATTCTGTATCAGCAGAAGGGGGGACTTCTGCTGTTTTGTACCCTGAAGAAGGTGATAGTTTTGAACTGATGGCTTGGGATACTATAAAGGGTAGCGATTTCTTGGCTGATCAGGATGCTGTGTGGAGGTTCGTTCACATAGCAACTCAAGAAATAAGGCTTATAGAAAGATGGGGGGTACCTTGGAACAGGCGGGATGACGGAAGGATAGAGCAAAGGTGGTTTGGGGGTTTAAGTTTTCCACGAGCAACTTATGCTCAGGACAAGACAGGCTTCTTTGAAATGAGAGCTCTTTATGATACTTTATTAAAGTATGAAAACTGGGACAGATTCGATGAAAATTTTGTTACCTCAATCGTAATTGAAAATAATGAATTTAAAGGTTTTACAGCAATAGACCTTAAAACAGGTAACTTTAGGTATTTTAGGGCTAAGGCAGGAGTTATAGCTACAGGAGGGGCAGGTCAGCTTTACAGGATCACGTCTATGGCAGCTAGTTCTACGGGTGATGGATTTGGGCTCGCCTATAACGCCGGTTTACCGCTTAAAGATATGGAGTTTGTACAGTTCCATCCAACAGGATTAGTGCCGAGAGGGATACTTATTACAGAGGCCGCAAGAGGGGAAGGCGCTTACCTTGTAAATAAAGACGGTGAAAGGTTTATGAAAAGATATGCTCCAAGCAAAATGGAACTTGCTCCTAGGGATATAGTTTCTAGGGCTATAATGAAAGAAATAATGGAAGGAAGAGGCGTATATGATGATAAAAGTGGGCTTTATCATGTATGGCTAGACATGCGACACCTTGGAAAAGAAAGGATAGAAGAAAGGCTTCCTTTCATAAGGGAGATAGGCCTTAAATATTTAGGAATAGACATCGTAAATCAACCGCTTCCAATAAGACCAACGGTGCACTATAATATGGGTGGAATTCATGTTGATATAGACGGTAAAGTTCTTAACGCCAGCGGGTCGCCTGTTAAAGGACTTTGGGCAGCAGGAGAGGCTGCATGTGTAAGCATACATGGCTCGAACAGACTAGGTTCGAACGGAACAAACGATTGCCTTGTATATGGCTATATAGTTGGTAACGATGTTTATAATTACATTGAAAAAGAAAGACCAGCTTCTCCAAACCTCAGCCAGAATATTCTACTGGGTGAAGAAGACAGAATATTCGGAAAAATTTTGGGTAAAGAAAGCGGCGGAGAAGACGTGTATCAAATAAAGGATGAACTTAAAGATACAATGGAAAAGTATGTACATGTATACAGAACAGGTTCAGATTTGGAAAAAGCAGTAATTAAAATAAAGGAACTGAAAGAAAGATATAAGTACATAAAGCTGAGTGATAAAAGCAGGACGTTTAATTATAATTTAGAACATGCGCTTGAACTAGGTTTTATGCTAGATCAGGCAGAAGTAATAGCTCGTGGAGCTCTCCTTAGGACTGAAAGCAGAGGTGCCCACGCGCGTCTTGACTACCCTAACAGGGACGATGCAAACTGGCTCAAGCACACGATTGCTTTAAAGGGAGCCGAAGGTCCGTTATTTTCTTATATACCTGTAAAGATCACTATGTGGAAACCTGTTGCGAGGGTGTATTAAAAATGAAGGTTAGAATAAGAAGGTTTGATGGGCAAAAGGAATGGTGGCAGGATTACGAAATCGATGCCAAGCCTTCTGACACCGTCCTCGATATTCTTAATAGGATAAGGGAAAAACATGACCATACTCTTGCATTCAGACAATCTTGTCAGATGGGATCCTGCGGATCCTGCGGAATGGTAATAAACGGTTTGCCAGCACTTGCGTGTCAGACACGAATAGGTGAACTCAAGACAGAAAGCATAAGGCTCGAACCACTTTATAATTATAAAGTAATTAAAGATCTTGTTGTTGACCTTACAGACTTTGTAAACAAACACAGAAGTGTTAAACCATGGATGATAAGAAAGAACCCGGAAGAACTAGAGGAGGCGTCTATGGAATTTCAAGTAACACCGGATCAAAACCTTACTTTTGTTCAGTTTGATTACTGTATAATGTGCGGAGTCTGTCTCGCAGCATGTCCAACTGTAGCCATAGATCCATTATTCTTAGGACCTCAAGCACTGGGTCAGGCTTATAGGTACATTGCTGATCCAAGAGATGAAGGTTTTGAAGAGAGAATTGAAGTTTTAGATGATTCACACGGAGTCTGGAGATGTCATTTTGCAGGAGCATGTAGCTACGTTTGTCCAAAGGGCGTCGACCCAGCAAAAGCAATACAATATTTAAAGAAAGAGATACTTAAATACAGGTTGCTTCATAAAAAGAAGGCGTCTGTGAAACCTGCTGAACTCGTTCAAAAGGCTCCACCTGCAAATGCACCTAAGCCTCCGCCTTTTGATTTTAAAATAGAAGGTGGCGAATGAAGATGGACAGAGAAAAAGAAGAAAAAAGGTATAAGTCAGGCCTTTTGAGAAGTCTTTGGCCATACAATTTTAACGTAGAAAGATACACGTATACTCTTCACAGAATAACAGGTGTAATATTAATTCTTTATCTTATTGCTCATGTTTTTGAAATCTATCATTTAGCTTTAGGCCCTGCTGCTTGGCAACAAACAATGGCTTTGCTTGGTAGCCTTGGTATATGGGAAAAAATAGGGCTCTGGATAATAGCTGGTTCTGCACTGTACCATGGTGCTAACGGTTTAAGATTGATTCTTAATGAAGCTTTTGGAATACTGCTTGGAAAACCTGTACTTCCAGAGTATCCTTATACACCAACGTCACTAAGCAGGAACCAAAAAATTGCAATATACGTTATAGTGTTGATAGTAGAGGCTCTTTGGATATGGGCTGGAATTTACCTTTTGTGGGGGCTCGGTATAATCTGAGGTGAAAAAAATGCCAAGCAAATACAGCCTTTTAAAGGAATCGTGGAACATGATACTGATGTATGCTCTGGCTTTAATAATGGTATTTGTACTAACTTTCCACTTGTTACTTGTAAGCCCACTAACCGGAAAAACCTTTGAGCAAGTACTTAATTATTCATACGTTCTTCATAATCTCACATATTACAGGATAGTTTTTGGATTGTTGCTTTATGCTGCGGTGATACACGGGCTTAATGGGCTCAGAGTTGTCCTTATAGAATGGCTACATGTTAAGAGATTTCAGTGGATAATTAACACAATAATAGTAATACTTATGGCTGTTCTTCTTGCGGTCGGAACATATACTTTAATCGCAATTTAATTTTTTACTAGTGTTTCATAAAAAAGTCAATTACCATTAATTTTTTAAACGTCGGAAGCGTTTGTTAAGTCATGGTAGATCTGCTGGAGTACGAAGGAAAAAGCATATTCAAGGAGTATGGAATACCAGTTCCGGAATTTGCAGTTGTTTCAGATGAAAAAGACATACCTGATTTTAATGAAAAGATGGTCATAAAAGCACAGGTCCCTACCGGAGGAAGGGGTAAAAGAGGCGGGGTAAGGATAGTAAATAACAGAGAAGAAGCTATCAAAGCTATGAAAGAAATAAAAAACATAGACTTTGATGGATACAGGGCTGAAAAATTTATTCTTGAAAAAGCATATAATATTAGAAAGGAACTTTATATCAGCGTAACGCTCGACAGAAGTGCGGAGATGCCTGTAGTATTGGCATCGGCTGAAGGCGGAGTTGATATAAACTCGGTTCCTCAGGAAAAAATATACAAGAAACCGATAAACCCATTTGTTGGCGTAACTGAGTACTCTAAAAGGGAACTATCAAAATTTCTTAATCTAACAGCAGAGCAGGCGCAGGAAATGGGAAAAATTCTGTCAGGTCTGTATAACATATATGATCGATTAGATGCATCACTGGCTGAAATAAACCCGTTAGGTTTGACAGACAATGGTCTTATAGCGCTTGATTCAAAAATAACTGTAGAAGATGACGCCCTATTCAGGCACAAAGATATACCCATAAGGTATTTCGGGCTAGATGAAATAGAACTAGAAGCAAAGAAAAAAGGACTATCATTTGTAAAACTTGAAGGCGATATAGGGATAATAGCTAATGGAGCTGGTCTTAACATGGCAACTATAGATCTTATAGCTCAGGCAGGGGGTAAGCCAGCGAACTTTTTTGATCTTGGAGGCACTGATGATCCGGAAAAAGTAATTCAGGCAATAGAGCTCGCTTCAAAGGTAACAAACAAGGTTCTTTTCATAAATATATTTGGAGGGGTAACTAGGTGTGACACAGTAGCAAGAGGTGTAGTACAGGCTATTAATGAACTAAAGCCAAAGTTCAAGCTCGTAGTAAGAATAAGAGGGGCAAACGAAGAAGAAGGAAGAAAAATACTTTTAGAAAATAAAATAGAATCAATGCTTAACTTGGACGAAGCTGTAGAACGTGTAGTTAAGCTTGCCGGTGAATAAAAAATGGCCATAATAGTTACAGAAAAAGGTTTACCAGTTATTGTTCAGGGTATAACAGGCCATCAAGGAAGCTTTCACGCGTCCCAGATGAAAGCATTTGGGACAAATATAGTAGGTGGTGTAACTCCAGGAAAAGGTGGCACAAACATCAACGGCATACCAGTTTTTGACTCTGTAAAGGATGCGGTAAAAGAAACAGGGGCAAAAGCATCTGTAGTTTTTGTTCCCGCACCATATGCGCCCGATGCTGTGATAGAAGCCATAGATTCAGGCATAAAAATTATAGTGATAATAACAGAACACATACCTTTCCATGACATGACGAAACTGAAACTCTACGCTAAGCTCATGGGGGCAAAATTAGTTGGCCCGAATGGTCCTGGGATAACTTCTGTAGGCATAGCTAAATTAGGCATAATGCCAAATTCCATTTTTAAGCCAGGTCCAATTGGAGTTGTCTCTAGAAGCGGAACTCTAACCTATGAAATAGTAAACACAATCAGTGAAGCCGGTCTAGGTGAAACTACTGTCATAGGAATAGGCGGCGATCAGGTTGTAGGTACAACTATGCAGGAGGCTGTCAGGATGTTTCAACAAGACGAATCGACTAAAGCTATAGTCGTTGTAGGCGAAATAGGAGGGACAGCTGAAGAAGAGACAGCCGAAATAATAAGAAAAGAAGTGAGCAAACCTGTAATCGCTTTTATTGCTGGAAGATATGCACCTCCGGGAAAAAGGATGGGACATGCCGGTGCAATAATAACAGGTAACAAAGGCACTGCTCAGAGCAAAATAAATGCTTTCCAAGAAGCTGGTGTAAAGGTGGCATCTAGACCCTCTGAAATTCCCGTACTTATAAGACAAAAATTGCAAAGCCTCTAGAGAAACTTATTTAACATGGTTTTTATTAAATAAAAATTAAGATGGACGTAAAAATAGCTCTTATTGGAAAGACAAATGCAGGAAAAACTACAATATTTAACACTGTAACTGGGAAGAATGAACCTATAGGTAACTATATGTTTACAACTCAAAATCCGGTATCTGGTACGACTTATGTGACATCTCCTTGCGTACATAAAGAATTTGGTGTAATAGATAATCCAATAAACTCAAAATGTATTGAAGGATGGAGATATATACCTATAGAAATAACGGATCTACCAGGTTTGATAAAGGGCGCAAGCTATGGGAAGGGTCTTGGCACTCGGTTTTTATCTGAAGCTATGAAGGCTGATGCTTTTATTCATGTTATAGATGCATCAGGTAGTATAGATGAAGATGGAAGAATAGCTGAGCCTGGAACAGGCGATCCATTTAGGGATTATCAAGAAATAGAAGGAGAAATAGTCCAGTGGTACAAAAACCTATTAGAAAACAACTTAGATAAAATACTAAAAAAGATAGAAACAACCAAGAATGAGCAGGAAGCTGTAAACATAGTTTATGAGACTCTTGCAGGCGTAAAAATAACAAAACTTCATATTATTCAGGCGCTTGAAGATATGGGGATAAGTGTATACGAATTCAGAAGCATGACCGACGAAAAAATTTGGCGTTTAGCTGCTCTGCTTCGTGATATTTCAAAACCTACTTTGATAGTAGCCAATAAAATGGATATACCAGCAGCCGATAGCGGTTTTAAGTACCTTAAAGATAAGATTAAAGATAAGATAATAGTGCCTGTAAGTGCTAACCTCGAATTGTTGCTTAAAAGAGCTGAACAAAAAGGTACAGTTAGGTATAATCCAGCTGAAGAGAATTTCTTAGTTATAGACAGTTCTAATTTAACCAAGGACGAAAAAAAGGCTATAGATTTCTTTAACAAGTTTCTGATAAGAGAAATGATGCGTGCTGGCACGCAGTTTGCCTTAAACGTTGCCGTTTTTAAACTTCTTAGGATGAACGTAGTATATCCAGTTGCAGATCCCAAAAAGCTTTCAGACAAGAAAGGTAACGTGCTTCCTGACGCTTATCTAGTGCCCGATGGAAGCACTGTAAAAGACCTCGCCGAAATCATTCATAGTGAGCTTGCGGTTGGGTTGCTTTACGCTATAGATGTTAGAACAGGACTTAGGCTTCCACCAACATATCGTATCAAAGATAGGGATGTACTGCATCTGGTTTCTGCAACTAGAAAATCTAAATAGCAAACATTATAATCTCTCTCTCCTTTTTTATTAACATGGAAAGCGAGCTATCTTATGCACAAGTATACAGAATATTTAAAAAAAGTGGAGCTGAAAGGGTTAGCGATGAAGCCGTAAGAGAACTTGCAAGATTTTTTCAAATTTATGGAGAAAAAATAGCAAAACAGGCTAATGAATTGGCGAATCATGCAGGAAGAAAAACGATTAAAGCATCAGATGTAAGACTTGCAATAAAAAATATAATAAATATCGACTTAGATTAGCTAAAATAACAAAGTTTATGAAGACTGTTGCTGGCCTTCCTTCTTTTCTTCAGATTTCTTCTTCTTGGCCATTAGTCTTCACCTCGTAAGTTATTATATTCATTTCTTATATTTTAGCTTTTCTTATTATCAAATATAAATAAGTATTAAGACGCTAAATTTTTTAATTAACTGTTATCCATTCAGTGCTTTCTTTATCGAGGTTAAGAAATGCATAGCAACCACAATTTTTTATACTGGGTACCCCAACGCTCCAAACCCCCTTGTAAATCAGGTCTATTCTTTCTTTTCCACCTCCTAAGAAAAAGTATTCCGGTACATCTTCAATAATTAACCTATCTGAAATAGATGGAACAGTTGGTATCGAGCCTACAGTAGGTGCAAGGTGCCTGGTCTTCAGAAGTTTTTTTACTGTATATTGTTCAGGCATCCCAGACGTTTTGAACATGTAGTACGCGTTATACAATAAAAAGTTTGATCCCTCAATGGTTAAATATGAAGGGTTGCTTAATAACCTGACATTCTGAGAAGAGTAAAGGTCTTTTGCAATCTTATAGCTAACAGGTTTTTGGGGTAATGCCTTCCCGGTAGAATCAGCATAGCCTGGGATTATAACTTTTAATATCCTTTTTGGCAATACTGATAGCAACTCTGAAACCTTTTTATAGCCTTCAAGCGGTGATATGCCATTTTTTATATAAGCTAAAGAGTCAACTACATTCCCAAGGAAAAAGACACCGTCAGGCTTGATTGCTTTTAAAGAATCAAAGAAGTGTTCTACTTTGTTTGAACCGATCATAAGGTCACTTACCAGTGCTATCTTTCCTTTTATTTTTTTCCTTTTTACTTCTGGAAATTCAACATCTTCAAAATCTATCACGGAAAAATCTTCCGGGTTAATTTTTAGCGCCACGCATGATCCAGGTACGATTTCATCAAAAATCCTTTTAGTAAAAACCTTTAATCTAAATACTCCTTTTCCATCATCAGCAAGTATTTCGTAATTATCGTTACTAATTTTTTGTACTATGAGGGCAAACCCCCAAGTTTCATCTTTACCTTTGCTTTTTATGTAATTTATATTAAAAAGGGGTATTTTGTTCGGTCTTTTTAGCCAAAGTTCTTTCATTTTTTTAAGCCTGTCGTTTAGCATTATGTTTAACTCTTCATATGTTGAAACTTGTATGCCATCTGAAAGAGATCTTTCAGTACTTATTATTAAATTTGTTTTGTCTATTTCAAGGTTTAGCCCAAAACTCTCTATATCTTTAAGAGTTATAGTGAAGTTGTTTGGTTCATATTCTTTTTTCTTTCTAATAGCTTCAATAACCCGTGGTATGAGTTCAGGTTGATCTTCCAAAACTTTAACTAGATCAGGATGAATCTGAAAACCTTCATTCAACGCCGTTATTATCAAATCTTTTATTTCAATCGATGACATATGCCGTAGATATTAACGCTTAAATATTTTAATATTTAAGTTAAGGCAATGAGCGTAAGGTTAGCTCTTTATATGCAGGACAAACACCCTATAAGGGACGAAATAGAATATTCGAAATATGCAGAACAAAACGGTTTTGAAGCTGTATGGTTTGCTGAATCGAGGCTTGCAAGGGATGCAATAGTTCCCATGGCTGCTGTAGCTGCGAATACACAAAAGATTAAAGTAGCCAGCGGTGTTGTAAACAACTGGACGAGGAACGTCGGTCTTATGGCTGCAACTTTTAATACGCTTTACGAGTTAGCGCCTGAAAGAGTTATCCTGGGAATTGGCGCATGGTGGGAACCCTTGGCGTCAAAGGTTGGCGTCAAGAGGGAAAAACCTCTTAAAGCCATGAGGGAATACGTAACTGTTCTTAAGAAGCTGTTTAACATGGAACGCGTTACGTACCATGGCGAGTTTGTTAACGTATCAGATATAGAGCTTGATGTTGTATACGGTCCAAGGACGCCCAGAAATGTTCCCATATATATAGGAGCAACAGGCTTCGATATGCTTGAGCTGGCTGGAGAGATAGGGGACGGTATCTTGCTGAATTATCTTGTTTCCCCCGAGTATAACAGAAAAGCAATTGAAAGCATAAAGAAAGGAGCCCAGAAAGCAAAAAGAAAGCTTGAAGAAATAGACAGGCCGCAGCTAGTAGTTGTATCGATGGATCTTGATGAAGATAAAGCAATAGATAGAGCAAAAACCCTTGTTTCTATGTATCTTGGACAACAGCCCCACATAATGAAGGCAAGCGGTGTTCCAGAAAGCCTAATAGAGGACGTTAAAAAGGCACTAGGAGGATGGCCTGCAGAGCCAGGAGGGCTTGAGAGGGCAAAAGCTATAATACCTGATAATATTGTTAAAATGCTGACAGCTACTGGCACTCCAGATCAAGTTAGAAAAAAAGTACGTGAATACATAGACTCAGGAGCTACATGCCCAGTCATGTATCCTCTTGGCGACGACGTAAAAATGATGATAAGGGAAATGGCAAAAGGTTATTAAAATATAAAGATAGACTAATATTCAACTTTTTTATTTCATTT
The DNA here is from genome assembly GCA_023256355.1 of Nitrososphaerales archaeon. GTDB lineage: Archaea > Thermoproteota > Nitrososphaeria > Conexivisphaerales > UBA164 > CAYFFZ01. The sequence goes on from JAGDXJ010000053.1 coordinate 44,649, forward strand.
GTTAAATGAAAAAGTCTGACGTTATAATACTTTTGGGATTTATATTTATACTAGTTGGTTTTGTAACTTTTGTTTTTGCTGGCATGCTTTATGCTTCTAACCAATCATCAGGATACGCTTTCTCATTTTTCATTTTTCCGTTTCCAGTTATATTTATTGGGGGAAAACCGGCATACCTTGTGTCGGTAACTACAGAAATTATGTTTATAATATTCATCATCTTTTTCATAATATATGTTTTATACATGATATCGGCTATAAGAGAGCTAAAAAAATAAACTGTTTGCGATTTTAGTATAAAAGTTTTAAAAAATCTTATAAGCATCAATGTCTTTTTTAAATTTGATGATAGAAGTAGGTAAACCCGCTCCAGATTTTACTGCAAAAGCGTTCTTTCCTAGCGAGAAAAAAATAAGGCAGCTAAAGCTGAGTGATTATAAAGGGAAATGGGTAGTTCTGACTTTCCATCCAGGAGATTTTACTTTTGTATGCGCTACCGATCTTGAAGCGTTTCAGGCGTATTACGACAAATTCAAAGCGCTTAACACTGAAATTTTGGCGATAAGCGAGGATTCCATATACTCTCACAAGGTTTGGTGGGAAACGAGTCCAAGGGTAAAGAAGGTTATGTATCCTCTTGTAGAGGACATACGTAAAGACATAGCCACAGTTTATGGTTTTCTGAATACTGACACAGGAATGACGAAAAGAGGTACAGTTATAATAGACCCTGATGGAACAGTTCAATACATATCAGTCTTTAACGATAGACTAGGGAAAGATGTAAGACACGTACTTAACGCTTTGAAAGGATTAAAGTACATATATGAACACCCAGCAAAGCCTGAAGAGTTTGATATAATTCCTGCTAACTGGGAGGAAGGACAGCCGGTAATAAAAATCAGAGTACCGGACGACATAGGAAAACTGTAAATTTATTTTTAAATATCTTTTTTTATTTATTTATAGCTCACAATGCTATGGTTAATATATACTACTGGGGAGTGTAATCTTAAATGTTCGTACTGTGGTGGATCTTTTGACCCCAATGTGGTTCCTTGGAGCGTCAAGTATGATCTGAAAGCGCTTAAAGAAAAAATAGAATCTGATCCAGAAGCTGTTATAATATTTTATGGAGGAGAACCCTTGCTTAATTCAAGTTTTATAATGAACGTGATGGATAGAATCAACGCTAAAAGGTTTGGCGTTCAAACAAACGGGATCAATATCCAAAATCTTCCACAAAGCTATTGGAAAAACATGAGCGTAGTCCTGCTTTCTATAGATGGAAAAAAACAGACTACGGATAGGTTTAGAGGAAGGGGAACTTACGATACTGTTTTGAAAAACTTTAAGATGCTGAATTCGATCGGGATAGAAAAAATTATAGCTAGAATGACGGTGACCCAGTATACCGATATATATGAAGATGTTATGCACCTTTTTTCTATAGGCTTTAAGTACGTTCACTGGCAGCTTAACGCCGTATGGAGCAAAAGATGGAACATAAAGAGCTGGGCTGAAAGTTCTTATATACCGGGCATAAAAAGGCTCAGAAAAAAATTTTTGAACGATGCTTCGAAAGGTAAAGTTTTGGGCATCATTCCTTTTTTAGGCATACTTTCAGCACATTATTTTGAAGGCTATAAAGGTCCGCCATGTGGCGCAGGCTACAGATCGGTTTCAATAACAACAGATGGTAGGGTACTTGCCTGCCCTATAGCAGTTTTTGAAAAATGGGCCGAACTGGGAAGCATTAATAAAGGGTTTTTACTAAAAGAAATAGAAATTCCGGCAATGTGTAAAACATGCAAATACTTTAGATACTGTGGAGGTAGATGTTTGTACTCTTTAATGGAAGGCAAAAATCTATGGCAATCGCTTTATTATGATCTTGATGAAATTACAAGAAAAACTATAGAAGAAGTTATTTATATGACAAAGTATTTAGATCGTTACATAAAAAGCGGGATTTTAAACAAGGATTTATTTAAATACGATCCAACGCTGGATTCCACTGAAGTCATACCCTAACCATATAGAACCCCTTGTATCAAAAACGGTAAAATGACGGTTGCATCACCGTGTATTGTCACATGTTTTCCACGAGGTTTTATTTTTCCCCATGATATTGCCTCCTTTGTAAGCGCGCCGCTAAGGCTTCCATCGTATTCGTAGGCAGTTGTAACGTAAACTGCTATCTCAAGTCCATCCCTAAATTGTGACCACCATATTGCATGATGCTTTGAGATTCCTCCGCCAATTATAAGTGCCCCTAGCTTTTTATGAGAATATATAAAATCAGAGATAAGCTGTTCATCCTCAAGAACATCTATCAAAAAATCCCTATGTGATTGCTTATAAAGCCAAAGTTGATAGCCAACAGCTCCGTCAGTTATCCCTGGCACTACTACAGGTATCTGATTTTTAAAAGCCCAATAGAGAAAGGAGGACTCGTTATTTATCATCTTTCCTATATCCCATACAAGTTTGTAAGTTGAAGTTTTTTTGGTTTGAGAATATTCTGAGTTCAAAAGCTCTTGCATCTTTTTTTCTATTAACGGGCCATAATTTTCTAAGGGGATAAATACATTTCCTAGCCTATGTATTCCCATTTTTCTTAGTTTTACATCGTCTTCAAAATATGAACCTTTATAGTAATCTGAAAAGCTTCTAGCTATATCATGATCTAGTGCTCCACAGGTTGTTATTATAAGGTCAAATTTTTTTAATTTTATTAGCTGCGTTATCACCCCTCTAAGTCCAGTCGCTATTATATCAGCCGGGAACGTCAAGATTTTTCCATAATCTCCTTTAAAAAGTTCTTTTAGATAGTCCAAAGCTTCACCCATCTCTCTACCTGAGAATCCTCCTGCTCTGGACATCTTTTCCAGCAAACTGAACGGAACGTCGTTTTTTTCAAGAACTATATCTTTAACAGGTTCCCTTTGCATATGATAACTTTGCTAATTATTTACATATTAATGTAACGTTTGTTATGATTTTTATAGATTTTCACGCTTTGGTAAATTATGTATTACATAGTAAAAGGCTTAGATAAAGTAAAAGAATTTACAATTGGAAATCTCTAAAAAGTTTATAAACGACAACCATATGAGCGTTATTATGCCTATAGCTGATCCAGTTAAAAGGCAGATAGCAGTTCAAAGAAAGTTGATGCATAAAATATGTATGAAGTGCGGAGCTAAAAATCCAATTTCTGCAGTAAGATGCAGAAAGTGTGGGAGTAAAGCTCTAAGGCTTCAGAACAGAGAATTAGGAGCTAAGAAGTAAAGTGCTAAGGGCCGGTGGTGTAGCTTGGTCAGCACACCGCCTTGACGCGGCGGAGGTCGCCGGTTCGAATCCGGCCCGGCCCACTTTAATAATAGCGGAGAAAAACGATGCTGCAAAAAGAATAGCGTTTGCCCTTGATCGTTCTTATAAAAAGCTTTCCTTTGATGGAATCCCAGTTTATACAGGTTTATGGAATTCTATAAAGATTTATGTAATACCAGCAAGGGGACATCTTTATACTTTAAAAACAGACGTCGGAGACCTGAGTCTATTTCCTGTCTTAGACGTTGAATGGGTTCCAGTAGCAGATGACAAGTACGTTACAAAACTTTTGGATGTAATAAAAAAGTTCATCAAAGAAGCATCAGAAATTATTATAGCGTGTGACTATGACATTGAAGGTGAAACCATAGGATATAACATAGTAAAGTATAACGGAGGTTTTGAAAAGATCGTTAAAAGGGCTAAGTTTTCGACATTAACGGTAGAAGAGTTAAAGCAAAGCTTTAACAGTCTTTTGACGCGAGAAAAATGGCTTATGGCCGATGCAGGGAGAACAAGACACTATATTGATTTTATATGGGGTATAAGCCTTTCCCGCCTTTTAATGAATGAAGTAAGGCAGGGCACAGGTAAAAGATTAAGTCTGAGCATAGGCAGGGTACAGGGTCCTACTTTGATTGAAATTTATAACAGGGAATCAGAAATAAATTCATATGTACCAAAACCATACTGGAAGTTTAAAGCCATAGGCGAACTTAGGGGTCAAGAATTTGAACTTTCAGGCCCAAGCTTAAAAAGCGTGGATGAAGTTGAAAGAGCAAAAAAATTAAAGGGAAAATATGGGAAAGTTGTATTTTTTGATAAAGATATCGAAGAAATCAAACCTCCTTACCCTTTTAATCTCTCAGACCTACAAAAAGAAGCGTACAGACTTTTTGGAATTCAACCTTGGGAATCGCTTTCAATTTTGGAGAAATTGTATCTAAGGGCTCTTATATCTTATCCTAGAACGAGTTCTCAGAAATTGCCACCTACAATAAATTACAGATCTATACTTTCAAAACTCGGGCAAAGATATAAAGAAGCAGGAAACGTCTCAAGGCCTCATCCTGTAGAGGGACCAATAGATGACCCCGCGCATCCTGCAATATACCCAACAGGTGAACTGCAACCTTTGACAGGCAGCGAGTATAAGCTTTATGATCTTGTTGCAAGAAGATTCATAAGTTCTTTTTACAGGAACGTTAGAGTTGCAAAAAAGTACATGAAAGTCAAAGCAGATGGTTTTGACTTAGAAGCTGATGGAGCTGCCGTGATCGATAAGGGATGGCTGGAAGTTTATCCTTTCAGGGAAATAAGGGAGAAAAGCATACCGGATGCTGCTGTTGGTGAAGAAGTCCTGATAAAAGATGTTAATGTAGAACTAACTTTTACTAAACCTCCTTCAAGGTACACCCCATCTAGTCTCCTAGAATGGATGGAGACTAACGAAATAGGTACAAAGGCTACACGGGCTGACATTATAAAAACGCTCTACAAAAGAGGATACATAAGGGGCAACAGGATAGAAATAACAGAGTTAGGATTTAGCGTAGCTAGATACTTTAGTTTTTCTCAAATAATAACTCTCGAGATGACAAGAAAGCTTGAGAAATCTTTGGAGAACATTGAATTTGGAAAAACTTATCCCGGTGAGATACTTAACGAGAGCGCAAGGTTTCTAATAGAAGAATTAAAAAATGCTAAATACTCAGAAGAGATGGTGGAACTTACAAAAAAGTACTTAGCCGCTGGAACCGGCCAATCATTGGGAAAATGTCCAGTATGCGGCAAAGGAGATTTGGTACTGCATATATCGCAGGCAGGGAAGAGATATTTAAAATGCAATGTATGCGGAGCATCGGCTCCGCTTCCAAGAAAAGGAAAGCTCGTATCTGCAAAGAAAAGCTGTAGCTATTGCGGATGGCCATTAATAAAAAGAGGTGGTTGGGTGTTTTGTCCAAATCCGAATTGCCCAAGCAGCAAGCTAAAAAATGCCTAGTTTGTGGATCTTATTCTGAAGAAGGGTTACTGTGTTTTAAACACAGAACAGCTGCAAAGAGTCTAACTGAAGGTTATAAATACTGGAAGGAAGCTTTTAACATATCTTTTAATGAATATTTAAAAGAAGTAAGAAAAAGGTCTGAAACGGGAACCTGGGTTAAAGAGATAATTGATTATGTTATCACTTCTAACGATTTTAATATACTTTTAGAGACCGGTTAACCTATTTATAAATCTACCATACATCAATAAAAATTTATTATAATTTATAAATATAAAGTTTATATTTGAGCTTATTTTTATTTATTCTGATATGAGATCTAAAAAAGCTATAAGCAAATACTTAGTAGCAATAATAATAATTGTAATAATAATTGCAGGAATAGCAGGGTATTCATACTATCTTACAATAACAACACCAAAACCTGTTACCCTCAATGTAGTAGTAGTTTCGGGTTGGAACGACAAAACAGTAGAAATGGCGGCAAAGGATTTTGAAGCTATTCATCCAAACGTTCATTTTAACTTCATAGAGACTACATTCTCAAACGTTCTTCAAAGAGAAATAGTCGCAGAATCTCAAGGTAACGCCTCCTCATATGATATATTTACCTGGAGTCCTACAATGTCTGGCGCTATAGCTCCATATGTTACGCCTTTAGGACCTCTTATATCACAGTATAATTATAACATTTCGAATATACCTACTGCGTTCTTATCTTTTGGCGGAGAGTTTTATAATCTTTCAACAAAGCAAACAGAAATAATAGGCTTACCTCTAGACCTTAGCGTTTTAATTCTATTTTACAGAACAGATATATTTGGAAACTCAACGCTTGCGCACGAATTTCAAGCACAGTACGGAGTACCGTTTAATCCAAGCGAATGGACGAACTGGACTGAAGTTGTTTGGGCAGCGCAATTCATACAGCAACATCATGCTGCGCAATATGGAATAATCGTTGACGATAATCCAAGTCACGGGTTAATAGATACTTACCCAGCTATATTTTACTGGTGGTACATGAAAAATTCAACACTTAATGGTGGCACAAAAGGGGGTCTGCCTCCGTTTAACATTCTTTTTACGCCTCAGCTAAAACCATCATTTAACAATTCTGCAGGCGTAGAAGCTTTAGTGACATTAAAGCAATTGGTACAATACGAGCCTGCACCAAATGTTCTGATAGTTGACTACAGCCACCTTCAGTCTTTGTTTGGATCAGGTCAGGCAGGCATGGAAATAGGATGGTCAGGCTTTTACGATTCGTTTAACAACCCATCTAATTATCCGGCTGTAGCTGGAAAGATTTCAATGGCGCTACTTCCAGGAGGTTATGCTGAAGCTGGGGGTTCATTCTTAGGTATAGCTAAATATTCAGCCCATAAAGCACTAGCTTTTCAGTTCCTAGAATTTATTACTTCAGACAAAGAAGCCGCAAGTTTATACTATAGAGGAGGATTCCCACCTGATGAACTTGGTGCTATAAGACTAATAGCCAGCAACAGTACATATTCAAAAGAGTGGTCCTTCTACACAAAGGCAGCTCAAGTAGCATATGCTAATCCACCAGCATTGCCGATAACATCTTCTGAATTGATGCCCGTTTTGAACCATCAGATATACAATTACATAACAGGCGTAACAAACGACCCGTATACAGCTCTTAACACAGCCGCTTCACAGTGGGCAACATATATAAATCAGTACATTTCAAAATAACGCATGTCTAACTGGAGTTACAGGAACGCAGCTTTAATATTAGCTTTACCGTTTATTATTTATTTGGTTATTTTTACCCTTTATCCTATAATTTATTCAATAATTCTAAGCTTTTCAAAAGTAGGCCTATTGTACAATTTTGCTGGTTTAGTTGGTCTAGAAAATTACATGCTGCTTTTTAAAAATCCGTTTTTTCTTAAAACGTTTATCAACACTCTTATATTTGCATTTTCAGTAACAGCAGTTGACATTGTATTTTCTATATTATTAGCCCTCTCAATAGAAAGGATATCCCGCGGTAAGTCAGTTTTTACCACATTTTTAACTTCACCTTTAATGCTACCAGCAGTTGTTGTAGCAATAGTATGGGAAATAATAATGGATCCGTTTGTAGGTCCTATTGATTATTTTTTGAGATTACTACATTTCTCAACTATAGGATGGTTAGCCGATCCACACGTTATGCTGCTTTCTTTAATAATAATAACAATATGGCAAACAACCCCATTTGCTTTCTTGCTTGTGCTTGCCGGTGTGCAGGCAATTCCCCCGCAACTAAAAGAAGCTGCGATGGTTGACGGGCTTTCAACATCAGATATGTTTACTCAGGTTACCATGCCGATAATACTGCCCTCTGTAGTAGTAGCTGTTCTGATGACTCTTATTACAGCTTTTAGAACTTTCGACGTAATTTTTGTTATAGATTCAGGTGGCTTTAACCCCAGCAACGCTCTTCTAGTATATTATGCCTATATCTATGCTTTTGTCCCAGGTTACCAAGGGATAGCAATGGCTTCAATTGTTATTTTGGCAGGCATATCTACAGTTTTAGGTATACTTTTCATAAAAGCTATGGGGCTTGAAAACAGACTTGGGTTAGAAGCAAAAAAGAAAGAAAGACATCTTAAGCTCAGGATTTCTTTCCCCTCATTTAATATCAGGCCAGAAATCTCATTGGTGCTGGCATACCTGATTTTAATTTTAAGCGCTGCATTTGCATTCTTTCCAATAATCTGGACTTTACTAACCTCTATGCATTATTCTGGAATAGTCATGAGTTTGCTTCCTCATCATCCAATACAAGGGCTTATAAAGAACTTTTCTATGGCTCTTTCCCAAGGAGCACCTTACCTAATAGTAAGCCTTGTAGTAGCGCCTGTAGTAGCAGCGTTAACAATAATATTAGCAGCACCAGCAGCTTATTCAATAGCTAGGTTTAAACTAGGAGGAACAAAACTGCTTGCTTGGGCATTATACCTTTATACTGTTCCGTCTATGGTATATCTTGTCCCAATATATACGCTGATAACAAAATTGGGTCTTACGAATACTTGGTGGGCTTTAATGCTTATATATCCAATTTTTACACTTCCGCTTTCTGTTTGGATATTGACAGGTTTCTATAATGATGTACCTAAAGAAATAGACGAATCAGCTCTTATTGACGGAAAATCAAGAATTGATGCATTTTTTGACATAATTTTACCCATTATAAGACCAGCACTCGCTGTGGCAGCTTTCTTTGCAATACTATCAAGCTATACAGAATTCATGTTTGCGCTTACACTTGGCAGAACGCCATATCTATTTAACTTTCCACCAACCGGTTCAGAAACTGCAACTGTTTTTGTAGCCTCAGCGCTTGTCTATGGTTCTGGCGAAGTAGTAAACTATGGTATGCTTGCAGCTGCAGGATTGCTCGTATCTATTCCTGTAATAATAATTTCAGCGTTTTTACAAAAATATATAATTAAGGGGTTATGGGTTGGAGGGCTGAAGGGTTAGGATAAACGAGTTTTCCTTCTTTAAAAACCAAAAATTTGGATATTTTTAATTTTATATCTTCTCCAACATTTACTTTTATTTCTGGCGAAGTTTTTATCTTAATTTCCTGGCCATCTACAATTGCTGTAACAATGCTTTCTGAACCAAGAGGTTCTATTACCAATACTTTACCAGAAAGCTGTCCTTCTTCCGAGATCTTAATATTTTCGGGCCTTATGCCTACCTTTATTTCGCCTTCAGAATCTATATAAGCTTCAATTTCTCCGTTAAGTAACTTTATTTTGCCTTTCTCTGCAACACCTGATATCATGTTGATTGGTGGCGAACCTATAAAACCAGCAACAAACTCATTTGCTGGATATTCGTAAAGATTAAGGGGGTTATCGTACTGCTGAACAAGGCCTTCGTGAATAACAGCTATCCTGTCTGCCAAAGCCATAGCTTCCGACTGGTCATGAGTAACATATACAGTTGTTATCTTCAGATCTTTCTGCAGTTTCTTTAAAAAAGTTCTTGTTGTTATTCTTACCTTTGCATCTAAATTGCTTAAAGGCTCATCTAACAGGAAAAGCTGTGGTCTCCTTACAAGCGCTCTTGCAAGCGCCACCCTCTGTTGCTGTCCTCCGCTAAGCTGCCTCGGATATCTATCTAGCAATCCTTCTATTTCTAGCAATCCAGCTATTTCCCTAACTTTCTTCTCAATCTCGTCACTTTTTATTTTTCTTGTTTGCAAAGGCAGAGCGATATTCTCGAAAACAGTTTTATGAGGATATAAAGCATAATTCTGGAAAACCATTGCTACGTTTCTCTCACGTGGTGTAAGATCGTCAACTATTTTTTCTCCAATTTTTACATGGCCTTTATCCTGAACTTCAAGACCAGCTATTATTCTTAACAGTGTCGTTTTTCCAGATCCTGAAGGACCAAGAAGAACAACAAATTCACCCTCTTCAACTCTAAGATTTACACCTTTAAGTACTTGTACTTTGCCAAACGATTTCCATATATCAACCAGCTCTAAAGTTGGCATTTATAGTGTAGAATATATTTTATACCTTTTATAACCATTACGGGGTAGATTTTTAAACAAAGGATTTTATTGGGGCATTTAAAAAATTGGCTTTATGCATTAAATCTAAAACCGTTTTAGCGTTTATAGCATTAAAAATGGGAAAGGGTTTTTTAATAACAGATTAAAATTAGAAAACAATGCCTAGAGAGAGCAAGGAAGACGATCTGATAAGCCTTGTTTATAAGCTTGTAATTGAAAGCGGCGACAAAGGTATTCTTCAGAGTGAACTTTGGAAAAAGTTAAACCTTACTAGCAGGGATGGATCTAGGATAGCTACAAGGCTAGAAAAAAGAAAGCTGATCAGAAGAGAAAAAGTGTTAGAAGATGGTAGATGGACCTACAGAATAAAACCGCTTCTTATACCCTTAAACGTCGAAAGCATAGCGGATGCCCCGTGCATTACATGTCCCCTGTTTTCAAAATGCTACGATGAAGGAGAAATTTCTCCAAGGACCTGTACTAAGATAGAAAGGTGGGTAATGTCTGAATATCAACAACACCTTGTTTCGGTGAGGAAAAATGAGACCTGAAGATGCGAAGAGAGATCATTACCGAAAGATGGCCAAAAGGGCCGGTTATGTTAGTAGGGCTGCATTTAAAATAAAAGAGTTAGATAAAAAGTATGGAATATTTAAAACCGGTCAAAGGGTTCTCGATCTAGGGGCTTCTCCAGGTGGATGGTCTCAAATGGTTTCAAAAGTCGTTGGGCCAGAGGGGGAAGTATATGCAGTAGATAAGAGACCCCTTAAAATCGAATCAGAAAACGTTAAGTTTATACAAATAGATATAATAAACGACAAAATCGATTTAAGCGATTTTGACGTAGTAATCTCCGACCTTGCTCCGAACGTTTCAGGAGTTTGGGAGCATGATCAGTACGTACAGATACAGCTAGCTAAAAGAGCATTAGAAATAGCAGAGTCAACCTTAAGAAGAGGGGGTAACTTCGTTTGCAAGATCTTTGACGGTGAAGGTGTAAACGATATTGTAAATAGAGCCAGAAGGGAGTTTGGATTTGTAAAGCTTACAAAACCTAAAGCGAGCCGAAAAGAAAGCAGCGAACTTTATCTTGTTTGTAAAAATTATTTAAGGAGGAGTTTCTAAGTATCTAGCTGTATGGACGAGTATGAGTTTGCAAAAGAAAAATACGAAAAAGTGTTTGACCTATTAGAAGAGCACCATAGATGGTTTTCTGAGGCTTTAACTCTTATAGCATCAGAAAACGTTCCAAGCGAAGCTGTCAAAGAGGCAATTATTACCGATTTTATGTCCAGGTATGCTGAAGGCTGGCCAGGTGACAGAGTTTATGCAGGATGTAAATATATAGATCAAGTAGAGCTTACGGCCATTGAGCTGGGCAAAAAGCTATTTGAAGCAGAACATGTAGATGTTAGGCCCATAGCAGGTGTTACTGCAAACCTTTCTGTTTACACCGCTTTCACGGAGCCGGGTGATACCATAGTATCTTTGGCAATACCTAACGGAGGTCATATAACTTACGGCAAAAAAGAACTGGGCGGAACTGCAGGAGCTGTAAGAGGGCTTAACGTTGAAAACTTTCCTTTTGATCCGGAAGAGATGAACATAGACATAGATAAGACTAAAACTATGATTGAAAAGTTAAAAAGCGTCGGGAAAAAACCAAAAATGGTTGTATTTGGAGGCTCACTTTTCTTATTTCCGCATCCCATTAAGGATCTTGCACCATATTTAAAATCAGAAGGCATATCTATAATGTTCGATGGCGCCCATGTACTCGGGCTTATAGCAGGTGGCGAATTTCAACAACCCCTAAAAGAGGGAGCAGACGTTATGACGGGAAGCACACACAAAACGTTGCCGGGTCCCCAGGGAGGAATAATAGCGAGTTTTGATATATATGCAGAAAAATTGAAGAGCGCCGTATTTCCTAGCAATGTATCTAATCATCACCTACATCACGTTGCGGGAAAAGCCATAGCTTTCGCTGAGATGCTGGCTTTTGGAAAACAATACGCTAAAGATGTTATTAGAAACGCTCAAAAATTAGCAGAAGCGCTAGCAGAAAAGGGGTTTAAAGTGCTTGGTGAGAAACATGGATACACAAAATCTCATCAAGTAGTGATAGATGTGTGGGATTTCGGTGGTGGGGGAGTTGTTGAGAAAGAGCTCGAAGAAGCTAACATAATAGTAAACAGAAACCTGATTCCGGGTGACATCAAATCAGGAAAGCATTTTAAGAATCCAAGCGGGATAAGAATGGGCGTTCAAGAAATAACTAGGCTTGGAATGGGACCTTCTGAAATGAAAGAAATTGCAGAATTGCTTTACAGAGTTATAATAAAGAAAGAGGATAAAGCTGAAAGTAAGAAAAAGGTAAAAGAGCTAAAAACACAGTTCTCAAAAGTCAAATATGCATTTGAAAGCAAAAGAGACGCATATGAATATATAAAAATAAGGTTAAAATAAAAATTAAACCAAGTTATAGCGATGATGATCTAGGCTGAGCTCTGAGGCCACAATGAAGAGAAAGCCCGCGTCTGATTTTTATAACAATAAAAAGTGCGGTTTACTTCTCATATAATTTTTTAAAAAGATAAAAAGTTCAAAATTGAGCTATTTAGAAAGTTTTAAAATCTAATCTTTTTAGAAGTACAACTTTTAAGAAAAGGTTATCATTAGTTTATATAACTACTATTAGACTTGAGCACAGTAAGCCCTTGGGGAGATTTTGGAATAAAGGATTATTCTAAGTTAATACATGACTTTGGAATAACACCCTTAAATGAAAGTTTTGAAGAATTACAAGATAACAAATACTATAGAAGAGGCATGCTGGTGGGTCATAGGGATCTTGACAAGTTTCTCTCAGAAGCAAAAGCAGGCAAGACTGTCGCTATACTTTCCGGTATAAAGCCTAGCGGGATATTCCATATAGGAAGCATGATAACAGCAGAACAGATGATCTATTTTCAGAAAAAATATTCAAAAACTCTTCTTTTTTATTCTATAGCAGATCTTGAAGCTTATGTGGATAATGGGCAGAGCCTAGATAAAAGCGATGAAATCGCTGTATATAATGTTGCAGACATGCTAGCTCTTGGAATGGATCCAGATAGAGCTATCACTTATAAACAATCATCTGCGCTTGCAGTTTCTGATCTTGCTTTTATATTTTCTGATGACGTAACGTTTAACATGCTAGTCGACATATATGGAGAAAGAAAAATTTCTCTTTATTTTGCAGCTTTGATTCAAGCTGGAGATATATTTCTGCCCGAAACTAAGCCGTTCAATGGTCCAAAACCCGTTCTTGTTCCAGTGGGCGCAGACCAAGATCCTCATTTAAGGCTAGCTAGAGATTTGGCCACAAAGCACAGAGATGACCTGCATCTCATACCACCTTCAGCTGTATATCATAAACTTGTACGCTCTCTAACAGGCGAAGATAAGATGTCAAAAAGGTCTCCGCAATCAATGATAACACTTTCTGATAAAAAAGAAGATCTAAGACAAAAGATAATGAATGCGTTTACTGGGGGGCGCGCGACGATTAAAGAACAGAAAGAACTTGGAGGGGAGCCGGAAAAATGTCCGGTTTTTGATCTTTATATATACTTTGCAAAAGATGACAAGCAGATAAAAGAAGTTTATGATGAATGTAGAAAAGGTATAAGGATGTGTGGGGAATGCAAAAACGAAGCTTATGGGATTGTCAACAATTTTATAGAAGATCATCAAGCAAAAAGAAGTAGCTTGATAAGTGAAGCTAAGGCTTTGCTGAACAACGGCGATTTATCGGTTCTTAAAAGACCGGTATAAACATATAGCTATGTCATCAAAAAAATGAAATATGTTTTTGTTAAAAGTTAACCTTTATATTGACGTGTTTAAAAGATTCTGAAAGATGGGAGATATAGCTTTGCATCCACTGGAAAAGAGGTTCCTTAAATCTCTGCTTAAATTAGGGGAAAGCACGTTGGAACAAATAGCCAAAGATGCAGGGCTCTCTTTAGATCAGGCAAGAAGAGTTGTAGAATGGCTTAAGGAAAAAAAGCTTGTAGAAGTTAAGATAAATGAAAGACAAATAGTGATGCTTGGCGAAAACGGAAAAAAGGCCATAATAGAAGGTACCCCAGAAGCCAAACTTTTAAACGAAACCATAAAAAGAGGAAAGTTAAGCCTAGAAGAAGCAAAGGAACTTTTAGGTAATGAAGCAGGGGTTGCGCTTGGGATCGCGATGAAAAAGAATCTTATAAAAATTTCTCAGGGTATGATTATTCCGCTAACAGATAAGCCTTTAAAGACAGCTGACATTTACCAAGTTCTGGCCAGAATTTTAAACGGGCCCGTTTTTGTGGAAAAATTAAACAAGGAAGAGATTATGGAGCTTGAAGACCTTAAAAAGAGGCCTAATTTCGTTAAATTTTTAACAGAAAAAGAAACGATGGTCAAGATAGCAGAAGGTGTAAGTATAGATCCAAAAATGTTAGAAAGCGAAGAAACAACAACACTTTCATCGCGTATTTTAGTAAGTGGTAAGTGGAAAGAGTTAAAGTTCTCAGACATAGATCTTTCACAGCCAGTTCCTTCAGTATTTCCTGCAAGGATGCATCCTTTGTCTGAGCTTATAAATCTTATAAAGGAAATTATGGAGAGCCTCGGTTTTACAGAGATTGAAGGTCCGGTCATAAGATCTTCGTTTTGGAACTTCGATGTTCTATTTACTCCTCAGGATCATCCCGCTAGGGACATGCATGACACATTTTACATAAAAGACGTTAAACTTGAAGAAGCGGATAAGGATCTTGTAAATAGAGTTAAGAACGTTCATGAAAATGGATGGATCACTGGTTCAACAGGTTGGGGATACGTCTGGGATCAAAACGCTGCTTGGAAGGCGCTTTTAAGGACACATACAACAACCATTACTGCAGAGGCCATATACAAAGGAATGAAAGGAAGAATCTTTACTGTTGGTAGAGTATTTAGAAACGAAAAACCCGATTTTAAACACCTGGTTGAGCTTCACCAGCTTGATGCAATAGTTATTGAAGAAGAAGCAAGCATAAGAAAGCTCATGGGTTTCCTTACAGTCTTTTATAAAAAACTAGGGTTTGAAAAAATAAAGTTTTGGCCTACTTTCTTTCCTTACACTGAACCTTCTATGCAATCGATGATTTATTCTGAAAAGCTTAAAGACTGGATAGAGCTTTGCGGAATGGGAATTTTCAGACCAGAAGTAACCAAACCGTTGGGATACGAGGGTCCAGTGTTGGCGTGGGGTATGGGTTTAGAAAGGCTTGCTATGTTGATTTACGATGTAGAAAACATAAGGGATTTTTATGAAAACAGGCTTAATTTCTTAAGAAATTATAAAAGTATAAACCTTAAGCTTAAAGGTCCAATTCTTTAATCATTTATGTAAAATCAGAATGCATCATTTTTATGTCCGTTTCACTTATATTTTCTTTTTCAGCCACATAGTGTATAAAGCTCTCTAAGAAAAACAGGGTTCTTAGCTCAAAAGCAGAGTATTTGGGATCTTGTGGAAAATAACTGCTTCTGAGCCCTTTTAGCTTAAATATCTGTCTCCCTGGGATTACCAGAGTAAGGTCTGAAACCTTTGAAAGTCTTGAGTCCTGAAAAGATGTCACAGTAGCAACCTTAGCTCCCTTAGTTTTTGCTTTTTCTGCCAAATTAGCAAAAAATTCAGAAGCTGATCCAGAAATTATAAACACAAGGTCATCTCGTCTTACAGCGACGCTTCCTTTATCAAGCCAAAAATTAACTGGTCTTTCAGCATTACCCTTAGAAAGGTGTCTTAGTCTTGTAGAGAAAAATCTTCCAACTATTCCACTAAGTCCTTCTCCTAAAACAGTTGTCTTTTGTTTTGCATACTCTGACGCCTTTGGTAAAATTTCATAAAGCCGTTCATAATAATCTGATGGCGGTTCGAACTCCTTTATCAAAGCTACTAGCTTTCTGTATGATTCGATTAACTCTTGCCCTCTTATATATGATACAATGGATAAGAGGAATAGCAGAGATCGTAGCTCGAAAAGCGTTCCGAGAGGCGTCAAAGGTGCTGTAGAAGTTCCAAGAAGATTGTTCACGAAATAATCAGTTTCTTTCCACTTTCTGGCTCCCGGGATCAAGATTATTTTATCTGAAATTGCTGCAAGAGGACTGGCTTGGTCGCTAGTTAATGAAATTATAAAAGATCCACCTTCTTTTGCTACTTTAGCAACTTCTATTGTATATTGAGTAGATCCGCTTCCAGATATGGCGACAAGCAAATCACATGGTCCAAATACATATGGAACATCATTCGGGCCGAAAGTTTGATCCACACCTATATTTCTCAAAAATTTGACAAACGCATCAGCTACGTCGCCTGATCTTCCGGTTCCAAAAACTATAACTCTTTTTGAATTTGTTATCCTGCCGATGATCCATTGTAGATCTTCATTCGGTTCATACGTAGAAACACTCTCAACTAACCTTGTATAGCTCACGACATACAGTCAAACATTCTTAAATATAAATTAAAACCGTATACTAAATTTTGAGCTTTTTGTTATCAAAAATTATTAAAGCTAAAAAAGTTTATTTATTTAAGAACTTAAAATATATCTAAATAAAAAGTATTCAATAAAGGGCAAAAAACAACTTTCTCCAAACAAAAACATCAATGTGCAGCTGATCTATTCCGGATTTTTTTGAAATCTCTCTCCAAACCTTAAGAGCACAGTCAACTTTCGTTTGCCCTTTTATAAGTTTCAAGCTTTTTGTAACTTTTAATACTCTGTTATCTAAGGGGATCGGTATTTGGTTTGGAATCTTAGCATGAATTCCTTCTGTTATTAACCCATAATGGAACATTTTACACGCGAAAGAAATTGTTTTCTGATATGAGGTTCCGTAAATTTTTAAAAGATCTTCATAGAGTTTTCCAAGATCTTTTTTATAGTTTTCTAGATTTAATGATAAAACATCCTCTCTATTTTTTAGAAGATAAAGCCTTTTTAATTTAGCATTCCTGGCAAGTTCTCTATTTTTAAGTATAAACTCCTCTATGCTTCTATATGGGTCTGAATGCTTTATTTCAAAAGTTGAAAGCGCATTCCAATATATTTCGCCACTGGTTTTAAGTCGATAAGCAACCACGCTTGCGGCAATTATAAAGTTATAAAAACATTTTTCATCGCATTTTAGCCTAATCTTTTTTAACGCTTCTAACTGAGGATCGTTCAGTTCAAGCTCATAATAATAATCGAGTTCTAATGACCTTAAAAAATAAGAAATTAAATTCACATTTTCGTTATCTATTTTACATTTTTCCATTTTTAATATGTTGGATAAACTTTAAGCAGCATACCTTCTACAAGTACAGGCAATTTCCTTTCAGCTATAGTTATAGCATCAGAAAGTTTGGAACTTCTTTCTGCATATATCTCTAAAAGCGGATCGTTCTTGTTGACTTTATACCCTTGTTTTTGATAAAGAACAACACCTGCACCCTTATCGAGAGGTGCTCCAGCGGCTCTTGAGATCTCAACTATAGCTTCATTATCCACAGCGGTTACATAGCCGTCTGTTTCAGCCTTTATTATATGTCTATAACTTCCAACAGGAAGATCGTCTGGTTTTATGTTTGGATTTCCGCCTTGTGCCTCGATTATTTCTTTCATTTTTTGGTAAGTTTTACCTTTCATTATCATATCCATTGCCGCTTCATATCCTTGCCCTTTTTGGACAACACCGGTAGCTTCTAGAAGTATTCCTGCAAGAGATGCTGACTTTGAAAGTAAACTCATGCTTGCCTGTGATGGATTTATTAATGCTGATAACGCTTCTCTTGCTTCAAGGGCTGGGCCGACAGCTCTTCCTATTGGTTGACCTCCGTAGGTTATGCCTGATCTAACACTAGCTCCAAGACTTTTTCCAAGTTCGTAAAAATCTTTTGCAAGTCTTTCAGCTTCTGAAATGTCGTTAAGCTTCGTTCCTTTTCCAACAGGCAGATCTAGGGCTATTACCTTTGCTCCAACAGCTAACTTTTTTGCAAGAACGCTCGCCATCATTAACCCTCTAGGGTTTATCCTTAATGGGTTCTCGATCTTAATTAGATAGTCATCAGCTGGAGCAAGGTTTAAAGTGCCTCCCCATACTATGCAACCATGTGTCTTTGTTACTATTGATTTTATTTCATTCAGTGTGAACTTAACGTTTGCAAGCACAGACATTGTATCAGCGGTGCCAGAGGGGCTAGTTATCGCGCTGCTGCTTGTTTTTGGTATATAAAGATCAGTCAAAGCTACCGTAGGAACTATCAACAAAGTGACTTTATTTCCAGGCACACCCCCAATGGAATGCTTATCTACAGTAAAGCCAGGAAGATCTAACTTTTCACCGCTTTCAACCATTGCAAGAGTAAGTGTTTTTATTTCTTCAAGATCCAATCCAACATAGTTTATTGCAAATATAAACTCTGCTATTTCAAGATCACTAAGCTCATTATCAACAAGATCTTTTATGATTTCTTTTATCTCGTTTTCAGAAAGCTTTTCTCCTTTAACTTTTTTTCTTATATATTCAACTGCAAGAGGTGTCTGCTCGTACTGCACGTTAATATTATCACCATCTTTTATGTCTAAAGCTTCTGAAAGGTCTTCGTATATGCCGATTATTCCTTTGGGCACCAAGCTCTTTGTGGTTTCAACTATACAAGTGGATGATTTTGAGTCAGAAATAACCTTCACTCTGTCGTTAAGTTCTATTCCAATTTTTTGGGCGTCCTCCTCGTTGATTATTACGGATCTTTTACCAGCTTTTACATCTATTATTTTGGCTTTAAGTTCCACGTTAAAAAGCAATATCAACGATAGTATTAAAGCTTTAAGCTTAAAACATTAAGCGTTACTATGCTGTTTGAAGATGCGCTAAATATAAGAAAGAAAACAGACGTCGACCCTCAGGTCGATATTGAAATAAAGGACAAGTTTTATTCTATAAACGAACCGATATTTACCAAAAAAGACTTTATAAATTACGCTGAGCTCAGAGAATATCTACTTAAGCTAGTAAGCGAATCATACGGAGGTCATAATTCCACTTATTATGATCCGCTTAAAGGTACAAAGATTAATTCAATTTTTTCAGATTATTTTGGGCAGTGGGAATCAGATTTTATTTATTTTGTTAAAGACATAAAGAATCCTAAAGTTGAGCCTCCTAAAGGTAACGGTTATATTGTTTTTGATATAACAAGCAGGTTCATAATCAGGTTTGTGGATGCTAAAGCACCAGTTGCTGTAGCAAGTAGCAAATTAGCCGACATTATGAATTTAAAATCGAACTCTTTGCCTGTTAAAATAGGCACATCATTTTACAGGCTATATTTTTCTGAAAACGTTAAAGCTCCCATTTTCTTTGACGGTAACACGGCTTCTTACGAACAAAAAGGGAAGGTTGTAAGTTTTGGCGAACTTCTACTTCCATTAAATTCATGCTCTGATATTTTCGGACAGAGTTGCAAAAATAGCGTACAGAAATTTAACGAGGCTTTAGAAGAAGCAAGAACAACGGGATACTTAAGCCCATACTTTTCTTTTCCAAGATCGATTTTTAAAATTAAAATGCTTGATGAAGAAAGAATTGAACTAAGCGATACATCTATTCAGACATTAATAAATTCCTCCGTGCCTTTTGTCATTGAAAAAGAAAAAAACAGTATAAGGCTTATGGATGTTGAAGACGAAAGGACGAAAGCCATTTTGTACATAGCAAAAAGGGGCCTTGGAGGCATAAACGTATATGAACCTTACAGGGGAACTTTTAAGGTTTACATTAGAGTAGACAAAGATCTTCATGAACTTAGCAAATATGACGGAGTTCTTGCTTCTAAGAGTCTTGCAACTAACGCAACTAACTCGGGTTTAAGATTAAGGTTATGTGAAAATTGTAGCAGGACTACGCCTTTTAGAAAATGTGAAAGATGTGGATCAAAAACAGTTGAAATATATTATTGCAAAAGATGCGGTATATATACAAAAGAAAAAATTTGTCCCAAATGTGGCTCAAAAACATCAGAATCTTATATAACTGATTTAAATTTGAATGAAAGCTTAAGTTACCTCGCTAGCAGGCTAAACATAACAGGCTTACGAAACCCAACGCTTCCTAAAAATTTATTTAACGAACCAGAACTTCCAGATAAGCTTGTACTAAGGCAAAAAAATTCATTGTTAACAAGCAAATACGGAATTATATTGACGCCAATTAAGATGCAGGCCGGAAATATAAGCGGAAGCGAAATTGAAATGCCTGCTAAGTATGAACCTCTTATTAAGGAGATTAAATCTTTTATTTATGAAGAGTTAGTTAATGTCTACGGTAAAGAGACAGATATTGAGAATATAGGATCCAGTATAATTATTTTTAACAAACCCCTTAATGCCGGAATTGAGCTTAAGATAAAAGGTTACAGACAGGGTAACGAAGCTATAGTGAATCCTAACGTGCTAGAATTTGCAGGTCTAGGCGTCATTGATAACCAAGCATATTTTGCTTTAAGTGAAGATGCGGCATTAAACTGCGTATGTCCAAAGGGTAAAGGAATTATCATTTATAGGTCAGCTGAAAACGTCGATCTTTATCCTGTTAAATTAGATTATATGAGAACCCCAATATACCAGCAAAGCATAGCTGAAATAATAAAAGGCGCTATAAATTTACTTTCAAACACATATCCTGATGTCTTAAACGAAAGAGATTCAATTTCATTGATAAAGAAAGTTGAAGATATGTTTGTCAGGCAATCTTATATTTGCGAAAAGTGTGGCAAAAAGCTTAAGGTTCCTACGTTAAATATGCGATGTCCCGTATGCGGTTCAAAGTTAAGGCCAAGGTTTACCTCTTCTGATTTAAACAATTTTATTTTACAATTAAATGCTCTCACAGAGAACTTTCAGGCTTCTCCATACAAAGAGATAATCGAAATATATGTTAACAGTATAAAAAACATCTTTAGAACTTCGAGCCAGATGAGCATAGGAGATTTCTGGTAATATTAGAAATAAAAAAAGTCTAGCACAACATTTTGGGACTTTATATAGGGTTTTCCATTTCTGTTTATTATACTGGCTTTACCATGCGCCGCAACAGCGTAAGCTTTCTTTTCCCCCTCGTAAATATCCATGTTAATTATAAAATTGCCTGTTTTTATGTCTAATATTTTTTCTCTTTGTACTATTCTAAAATTTTCTTTATGTGGTATTTCTTTTGTAATAAAATCTAGCAGTTCTTTCTTTAACCTGTTCTCAAACGAAGTATTTTTCTTTGATTTAAAAAACCCGTATACTTCTTTATCAATAGTAATTACCTTTAAGTCCTTGGGTTTGTCTTCATCATTTGAAATTTTATTTGACATTTATTATTAAAAAATAAATTTATAAAATATTATAAACATATCCCAAAAATAAAAAGCTACAGGAAAAATTATTAAACGATCTCGTACAATCAACTGCTGTTGAAAGAATTAAACACATACTTTTTCGGCATATTTCCAAGATCGGAAAAGCTGATAGATATAACCCGTAAAAAGCAAAATTACCATGAAGATCTAATACAAGAATCTCTAAAAATAATTGAGTATCAGAAATCCAAGAGCTTTAAAATTATAAGCGATCCGCAGATCACGTGGGAAGACATGTTCAGACCCTTAGCTTTATCTGCAGAAGGCATAACCGTCAATGGTTTGAACCGATATTTTGAGACGAATACGTTTTATAAGGTGCCAGTGATTCGCGCAAAACCTTCAGTTAAAGAAGGCATACTCAAAAAGTATCTCGCAACAGGGGCAGAGCTCATATCTTTTCCAGATCCGTTTACTTTTTCATGCTTAAGTAAAGATGAGTTTTATGGGGATAAAGAAAAGTTCATAGAAGGTATAGGCAACCTTATTGCTACATTTGCTTCACAAATCAGTAAAGAGGGATACCGATATCTAATCCTAAAAGGACCATCTTACGGCAACTGTGAATTCAGAAATTATGAAAAAAGCATAAAAGACGCACTTTCTGTTATTAAAGCCTCATTTAAAGGAAAAGTTATTATTCACATTTACTTTTATAGAAATTTAAACGCGTTAAACTTTTTAGCATCTTCTCCAGTTGATGGTATAGGTGTTGACATGTATTCATTTAAAACAGACGATATTAAAAATTTAGTAAATAATGGTAAAGAACTCGCTTTAGGAATTATAAATGGATTTAACACCAAAATGGAAAATGAAGATCATATAATAAACGTCATAAGAAGCTTAAACTTTAACGGACCATTGTACATAACAAATAACGTGGACTTCGAATTTTTGCCGCAGAAATTTGCTTTAAAAAAGGTAGATTTGATTTCTAAAATAGCTGGTGAGATTTCATGAGCCTGTTTAAAACTCAGGAAATAGGAAGCTTAAAAAAGCCAAGCTGGCTGCTTGAGTACTTAAAAACGAGCACATCAGAAGAGGATAAAAAGGCAGCCCTTGACGATGCATCATTTATAAATTTAAAAATGCTCGAGCACATAGGTTTAGACTTTGTCTATGACGGAGAAGCAAGAAGGATTGAAATGTACGAGCTTCCGGCAAAGTTTATACGTGGATTTGAGTTTGTTGGAAGGGTTAGGTCATGGGATAATAAATATTATAAAAAAGCTAGGATCGTCGACAGAGTATCATTTGAAAAAAACTATCATTTAGAAGAATTCATTTTTGTAAAAGAATACGCCATAAAGACACCCAAGGTTCCAGTTACGGGAGCTTATACCCTAATGGATTGGTCTTATAACGAATACTATAATTCAAGAGAAGATCTAGCTATGGATTTAGCAAAACAGATAATAAACAGAATATTAAAAGAACTCGAAAATGCAGGGATGAAAGTTGTGCAAATAGATGAGCCAGCAGCTACAACGCATCCAGCTGAAATGGAATTGTTCGTAAAAATATTTAATGAACAAGTTAAAGGCTTGAATGCTAAGATAAATACTCACATATGTTATAGTGGAGACGAGTATTCAAGCCTCATGCCGGTAATTCCAGATTTAAAGGCAAAACACTTTGCTCTGGAATTTGCAAACAGGGATTCCATGAACCTTGGAGTTGACGATGCGGCAAGGCCAGGCTACAGGGCTCTGAAGGCATTCAGAGAATATGCTAGCGATAGAGAAATAGGCCTTGGAGTATTGGATGTTCACTCCGATTATGTAGAACCGCCAGAACTGGTTAGGGATAGAATATTATATGCAGTTAAAATATTAGGCGACCCGTCCAAAATTTACGTTAATCCTGATTGTGGGCTCAGAACAAGAAAAAGAGAAATAGCCTTTGCAAAGCTAAAAAACATGATTAAAGGAGTAAGGCTTGCAGAAGCAGCTATAAGATGAAAGTTACTTTTATACTTGCAGAAGCCGCGCTTGAACCTATACCATCATCTCTCAGGAAAGACCCTCGAATAGTAAATTCTTGTAAAAAATTAGGAAAAAAGCCCGATAGATGTCTACTTGATAAATCGCTTCATTATTGGGCCATGGATAGATTAAGAGATAAAGAAAAAAGGGGAAGACCTGATATAACATATCACGTTATGTTGGATGTAACCTCATCGCCGCTTTATAAAAGCGGGTTGCTTGATTTTTTCGTTCACACTTATAATGACTATGTAATTAAGGTCGGAAATAGCGTTAGACCACCGCATGCTTATGTAAGATTTGAAGGTTTAATTTTGGATTTATTTGAGAAAAAAATTATAAAAGACGTTAACGGCAAAGTATTGCTAGAATTAAAACGCGGGAAAGTTAAGGATATTTTAAACGAAATAGGGATAAGTTCAGCTGTAGGGTTTGAAGTTGATGGAGAACTGGTTACCTATGAACACGCAGCTAAACAGATAATTTCTGGGCAAAGGGTTTTCATAGTTGGAGGGTTTTCTACAGGTGATTTTTCGATAGAAACATCTTCGATTTTTGTTAAAAGGTTTTCATTAGCCCGTGAGATGCTTGAGGCTGATACCGTAACCTGTAGATTAATTTATGAAATAGAAAAAGTTCTTTTTACAAAATAAGATAACAATTCTTTATCTTTCAAGTTTTCGGTAAAGTTTTTAAATAGTACAATTTATAATACCATAGTTAGGTGGTGTAACATGTCTACTGTTCAAACTCCTTATGGTCCAATCTTAGTCCTGAAGGAAGGAACTACAGAGACAAAAGGTTATGATGCTATAAGAAACAACATAGAAGCTGCTTTAGTAATTACGGAAATCATAAAATCATCGCTTGGCCCAAGAGGAATGGATAAAATGCTAGTAGATACTCTAGGCGATGTAACGATAACTAACGATGGGGCAACAATGCTTAAACAGCTTGACGTACAGCATCCAGCAGCAAAGATACTTGTAGAGATAGCAAAAGCTACCGATTCTGAAGTTGGGGATGGAACAACTTCGGCGGTCGTTTTTGCTGGTAAACTATTAGAAGAAGCGAGGAAGCTTCTTGATAAAAACGTTCACCCAACAAACATAGTTGATGGTTACCAGTTCGCTTCTAAAAAAGCCTTAGAAAGGCTTTACCAGATAGCCATAAAAATATCCCCAGAGGACAAAGAATGGCTCCTAAAGCTTGCAAAAACTAGCATGAGATCAAAGATAATAGCAGAAGAGTCGGACTATCTTGCAAACTTAGTAATAGAAGCTGTATTCCAAGTTGCAGAAAAGAGAGATGACAAAACATACAAGGTCGATGTTGACAACATCTCTGTTTTAAAGAAACAGGGAGGATCGATGGCTGATTCTTCTCTTGTAAAAGGCATAATAGTTGACAAAGAAGTAGTTCACAGCGGTATGCCAAAGACTGTAAAGAACGCAAAGATTGCTCTCCTGAACGCTCCTCTTGAGATAGAAAAGACAGAGTACAGCGCGGAAATAAGGATAAGCGACCCATCAAAGATGAAAGCTTTCTTGGATCAGGAAGCTGTAATGCTCAAGCAGATGGTTGATAAAATAAAGGAAGTTGGTGCTAACGTAGTTTTTTGCCAGAAAGGCATAGACGATCTTGCCCAGCATTACTTGGCTAAAGCAGGAATACTTGCTGTAAGAAGGGTTAAGGAAAGCGACATGGGAAGGCTTGCAAAAGCTACAGGTGGAAGGATAGTTACGAACATAGAAGACCTCACGCCTGCCGACTTAGGGCACGCTGAAATAGTTGAAGAAAGAAAAGTTGAGGAAGATAAGTGGGTTTTTGTAGAAGGATGCAAGAACCCGAAGGCAGTAAGCGTTTTAATAAGGGGTGGAAGCCAGAGGGTTGTAGATGAAGCTGAAAGGTCTATCCATGATGCTATAATGGTAACAAAGGATGTGCTTGAAAATCCCTTAGTGGTTGCAGGCGGTGGAGCGCCTGAAGAAGAAATGGCTCAATACATCAGGGAAGAAGCAAAGAAGATGCCAGGCAGAGAGCAGCTAGCGGCGCTTGCTTATGCTGATGCTCTAGAGAACGCCATTCCATTAACCTTGGCGGAAAATGCAGGAATGGATCCGCTTGACGTACAAGTTCAGCTCAGAGCGGCTCATTCAAAAGGAAATATATGGTACGGTGTTGACGCTTACAGCAACAAAGTTGAGGATATGTACAAGTTAGGCGTCTTTGAGCCAGCTATAGTGAAAGAGCAAGTTGTGAAAGCCGCAACAGAAGCTGCTACAATGATACTTAGAATTGACGATGTAATAGCAGCCAAGTTATCCAAGCCTCCGGCAGGAGGCCCGGGTGGTAAGCCACCTGGTGGAGAAGAAGGCTCTACGCCAAACTTACCAGAATAAGAAAAAATCTTTAATCTACAGTTCTTTTAATTTTTCTTTTGAATAATTTATCAGAAAAGATATTTCTTCAAAAGCTTTTGACGCGTCTTCATCTTTTACAACTATTAGCGTATCCGTGTAAGTGCTAGAAGTATCTTCTATGTTTATTCCGGCTGAGCTGATAAATCTATAAATAAGCTCTATACAGCCAGGCGTGTTAAGTATTTCTCCAGGGCTATGAATAACTATGAGCGTAAGCCCGTCTTTTATTTCGAGAAGTTGCAACCTGTATTTAGAAAAGTGCTTTAACGCTTCCGTTTTTGATAACCCATATGTGACTAAAGTAAGGGCATTTGCAGTTTTAGATAAATGTATAATCTTATCAGATATTTTCATACTACTTTCTATTATCTCCTCAGCTTTATCATTCTTAAAGACCATCTTTAGCGCGTCTGTTATTATAGTAACATTGCTCTTGGAAAGAACTTTAAAAGAATCAAGCTCTTCATACTTTTTGAATGTCCTGTACCTTTTAAGGGCAGATACCACAGCTTCGTCAGTAACTCTGATACCTTGCTTTTCAAGACGTTTTTTTATTATGCGTGCAAGCGCGCTCAAGTTAGCGTAGCCAAGTACAAGAGATTGCTCATATGAAATATTAGAAGATACTATAGAATGGACCAATTTTGTTATTGATTGACCATTTTTGGCCATTAAATTACCCATTACTATAAATAATGACCAAAAAGTATAAAAGCTTTGCCAATTTGGTTTTTTGTATGGGAAAAACAGTATTAGCATATTCAGGAGGACTTGACACTACGACATGTATAGCTTGGATAAAAGAAAAATATGGAAACGAAGTTATAACTGTAACAGTAGATGTGGGTCAGCAGGAAGATTTTAAAGAGATCGAAGAAAGAGCTTACAAAGCTGGGGCTATAAAACACTACTTTGTGGATGCTAAAGATGAGTTCGCTAACGAATTTATTTCAGTGGCAATAAAGGCCAACGCAATGTATGAAAAGAAATATCCGTTGAGCACATCCTTAGCAAGACCGCTGATAGCAAAAAAAGCAGCAGAAATTGCGAAGATGGAGAATGCCGATTCTGTAGCTCATGGAAGTACGGGGAAAGGAAACGATCAGGTCAGGTTCGATGTTACTTTAAGAGCACTTTATCCAGGCGTTAAAATAATAGCGCCCGTAAGGGAATGGAATATGAGCAGAGACGAAGAACTCAAATACCTTTTGAGCAAAGGCATACCTTATAAAGCGTCTAGGAGTGAATTCAGCGTTGATGAAAATCTTTGGGGTAGATCTATTGAAAGTGGAAGACTTGAAGATCCGTATTTTGAACCGCCCGAAGAAGCTTTTGCATGGACTGTTTCTCCTGAAAAAGCGCCCGATAAGCCAGAATACCTAGAAATAGGGTTCAAAAAAGGCGTTCCAGAGTCACTCAATGGAGAAAAAATGAAGCTTTCTGATATGATCAAACTTCTTAATAAGACAGCTGGTAGGAACGGCGTCGGAAGAATAGATCATATAGAAGACAGAGTAGTCGGCATTAAATCCCGCGAGGTTTATGAAACACCAGCAGCTCTTGTGCTTATAGAAGCACATCAGGAAATAGAAAAATTGACTCTGCCCAAAACTGTACTTAGGTTTAAACCATACATAGAAGAACAGTGGTCATACATGATATACGATGGTTTATGGGCCGATCCTTTAAGGAATGCTCTTGAAGCTTTTATAAACGAGACTCAAAAAAACGTTGAAGGTGAAATAAGATTAAAACTGTTTAAAGGTGGCGTCAGAGTTGTAGGCAGGAAGTCAGACAAATCTCTGTACAAACATGAACTTTCAACATACTCATCAGCATCAACTTTTGATCAGAAACAGGCGTTAGGCTTTATAAATCTCTTTGCTTTGCAAACTCTGGTTTATAGAGAGGTTAATCAAGATGACAGATATACTTAGAGGAAAACGGCTCGAACCGATGGACGATCTGGCTCTTAAAATAACTTCATCTGTAGATGCTGATAAAAGGATCCAAAAAGCTGTAGTATACGTAAATATGGCGCACGTTCTGGCGCTTTATAATGCCAGAGCAATAGCAAAAGAAGACATGACAAAAATAATGAAAGCATTGAGCGAAGATCTGGGGGGCTTTCCAATAGATTATAAATACGAAGACGTTCATATGAGTTTAGAGCAAGATTTAAGTTCCAAAATAGGTGAGGTAGCTGGTCACATAGGGCTTGCAAAGAGTAGAAATGATCAGGTGGCAACAGCAATAAGGCTCGAACTTAAAGAAGAACTTTTATCAACAATGGAATCTTTAGAAGCTTTAATAGAAAGTATTTTAAATACAGCGTCTGAAAATACAAAAACTTTCTTTGTAACTTTTACGCATTTACAACCTGCTCAGGCAAGTACTGGAGCTCACTGGCTACTTTCTTATGCATGGGCTTTTCTTAGAGACTTAGAACGCTTAAAACTTGCTTATGTAATGACCGATATGAGCCCTATGGGGGCCGGTGCAAACGCAGGTTCTCTTATTCCAATAGATAGGTACGAAGAAGCTGATATGCTTGGTTTTTCTGGTTTAATAGAAAACACTATAGATGCCGTGTCAACAAGAGATTTTATATTTGATGTGCTCTATGGAATAGCCAGCATTTCCTTAAACCTATCTAAACTATGCGCTGATGTAATAGTTTTTATGTCTCTGGGAATCTTGGACCTCGAAGATAGATTTGTTTCTACAAGCAGCATAATGCCACAAAAAAGAAATCCGGCTGTTGCAGAAATAGTAAGAGCCAAAAGTGCCGTTTTGATTTCAAACCTACTTGGAGCTATGGGAATAGTGAGGGGGCTTAATTCTTCTTATAACCTTGACCTTCAAGAGATAACGCCAAGGTTATGGTCCTCTATAGATGAGATTTTGACGATAATAAAGGTGATGTCAGATATGGTAATGGGTATCAGATTTAACGAAGAAAAAGCCAAAGAGCTCGCGGTAAAAGGTTTTGTAACAGCAAGCGATCTTGCTGAGTTCATATCGTTAAAGTTTGGTGTACCATTTAGAGAGGCACACCATATAGTTGGTGAAGCAGTTAAAAGATCAGAAGAAGGTGCACAACTAATTCCCACTTTGATCGAGCTACTTCAACAAAGGGGTCTGAACACAGATACTTCAGAGTTCAATCAAGTAATTGATCCTGTAGCTTCAGTTGATAAAAAAGTAACTGTGGGAGGTCCTCATCCGAAAGAAAGCTTTAGACAGATAAACTTGATAAATTTAAGGGTAAAAGAATTCGAAGATTTTATAAGCTTATCCAAGAGAAAGATTGAAAAAACTTATCAGATGATGATTAATAAGGGGTGGTATTAAAATGCCTCTTAAAGCAAAATGTAAAGAATGCGGCGCGGATATAGAAATACCAGACGACGCTTTGCCAGGCGAAATAGTTAGCTGCCCTGACTGTGGCCTCGAATATGAGATAGTTTCAATACAGGCTGGAAAAGTGGAGCTTAAGCTGGCTGAAGATATAGGGGAAGACTGGGGAGAATAAGAAACAAATGCCTGATGTTACAATAATATTCGACAGGCTTAGATGGGAAGAAAAAGAGCTTTTCGAGAAAGGCAAAGAACTAGGGCTAGATATAAACATGATCGATGTAAAAAGCGAGCCTAGAGAGCTTACAAACTTTAACAAGGATCCTCAGATAGCAGAGATAGTTTTGCAAAGAACCATAAGTCATTACAGGGGTTTATATTATTCAGCTATACTTGAAAATTATGGATACACAGTGATAAATTCCTTCATAACCTCCTTGTTATGCGGTAATAAACTGCTTACTACGCTTCTCCTTGCAAAAAACGGTATACCTACACCAAAAACCTATGCAGCTTTTTCAATGGAATCTGCATTAAAAGTTATCGATAAGCTAGGGTACCCTGCGGTTATTAAACCTATAGTGGGTAGTTGGGGGAGAATGATAGCAAAAATAAACGATAAAGAACAGGCCGAATCGATTTTAGAAACGAGAGAGATGCTCACAGATCCTCAGCAACAAATTTATTATATACAGGAATACGTAAAAAGACCTCCAAGGGACATAAGGGGGATAGTGGTGAATGGAAAAGTGGTGACCGCAATATACAGATATCAACCTGAAGATGACTGGAGAACAAACATAGCAAGAGGAGGAAAAGCAGAACAGATAAAGATAGATGGAGAACTAGAGGAACTGATGATAAAGGCTTCAAACGTTGTTAATGCAAAAATAGTCGGAGTTGATGCGATGGAAACCGATAACGGCTATGTTATTCATGAGCTAAACAACAACTTAGAATTTCATGGAGCTTTTCAAGCCACAGGTATGGATATAGCTAAAGAAATAATGGCTTTTGTAAAAGAGCTGGTGAAAAACTAAATGGTAAAAGTTTCAATAGTTGGAGCTTCGGGTTATGTTGGAGGAGAACTTGTAAGAATTCTTGTAAGACATCCAAGCGTCGAACTCGTATCACTTTCTTCAAGACAGTACGCAGGCGAGTATGTTCACAAAGCCCATCCAAACCTAAAAGGCATATTAAACATGAGGTTTACTGGCGAAGATCCAGCTACTGCGGCTTCAAAAGCTGATCTTGTTTTTCTTGCATTGCCTCATAAAGCTTCTGTGAAGGTTGTCCCTGAAATAATAAAATTGGGGGTAAAAATAGTTGACATGAGCGCGGATTTTAGGTTAAAAGATCCAGAGCAGTATAAAATATGGTATAACTATGAACATCCATACCCTGACCTTCTTCAAAAATTTGTATATGGTTTACCTGAGTTGCACCGGGATGAATTAAAGGGAGCCAATTATGTCTCAGCACCAGGCTGTATGGCAACGGCTTCGATAATAAGTCTAGCTCCTCTTTATAAATACATTAGCGATTTTCCATTAATAGTTGATGCTAAGATAGGATCTTCAGGAGCAGGCGGGAAACCTTCACTTTCTACGCATTATTCTGAAAGATATGGCGTTATAAGGCCCTATAAACCGGCTGGACACAGACATGCCGCGGAAATAGAGCAAGAAATAAGCAGGTTGGCCGGCAAAACGGTAAAAGTTGGGATGAGCGCACATGCCGTAAACATCGTAAGGGGCATACTTACGACATCACACATCTTAACAAATGAACAAATAACTCTTCAGGAACTTTGGAAAGCATACAGAGAATTTTATAAAAACGAACCCTTTGTAAGGTTTATGATGGATAAGACAGGGGTTTACAGGTATCCAGACCCCAAAGTAGTAATAGGATCTAACTTCGCAGATGTTGGTTTCGATGTAGACCCGCATTCAGGCAGAATAGTTGCGCTTGGCGCTATAGACAACTTGATAAAAGGTGCGGCAGGCAGCGCGGTACAATCGATGAACCTTATGCTAGGTTTTGATGAAAAACTTGGTCTGGATGTTCCTGCAATACATCCGGTGTAATTTTAAATGTCCGAGATCACTGTTATAAAAATTGGAGGAAGCCTGATTTCAGAAGGAGCATACATAAAAGTTCTGGATGACTTAAAGGGTTCAGGATTAAAAAATTTTATAATAGTTCACGGAGGAGGAAACGAAGTCAGCAAGATGCAGAAAGCGATGGGGAAAGAACCGGTTTTTGTAACATCGCCAGAAGGAATAAAGAGCAGATATACGGATCTTGAGACGTTAGAAATATTTAACATGACAATGAGGAATATAGGAACTAAAATAACATCGCATTTAAATTCTTTAGGTTTTAGGGCTATAAACGTTTCAGGCGTGGACGCTTCTTTCATCAAGGCAGAAAGAAAAAAGAAACTGATCGTTATTGATGAAAAAGGCAGAAAAAGGGTTATAGAAGGAGGATATACAGGAAGGATAAAGGAAGTAGATCCTTCTTTTTTGACAAGTCTGATAAACCTTGGATTAATACCAGTAGTTTCGCCAATAGCGTCAGGTTATGAAGGAGAAATCCTCAATGTAGACGGTGACAGGGGAGCCTCGGCAATAGCTAGCTCGATTAGAGCTTCTAAATTAATTATATTTACAAATGTTGATGGGGTTATAATCAATGGAAAAGTTTTAGACAAACTAAATCTTGAAGAAGCAAAAGAAACGCTAAAAAAAGTTGGGCCAGGTATGGATAAAAAACTTCTGGCATGTATAGAAGCGGTAGAAAAAGGCGTAGAAATGGGCTTAATTACTTCGGGGAAAACAGAAAAACCAATAGAAACGGCATTAAATGATATTGGAACAAAGGTGATTAAAGAATGAGCAGTATCGAAGATCTGAGAATGTTAAACACATTTCAAAGATATGGAATAAAGGTAGTAAAGGGGGAAGGTGTTTATGTTTGGGACGATAAAGGCAAAAAATACCTTGATTTTATGCAAGGATTTGGCGTGGGTATACTAGGGCATAAAAATCAGGCCGTAATTCAGGCAATCTACGATCAGTTAAACAGTCTTGATATATGTCATGGGTCTCTTTATAATGATGCGAGAGAAAGATTCTTAGAAGAATTTTTTAAAATAGCTCCAAAATCTTTAAGCAAGGCGTTTTTGAGCAACAGTGGAGCCGAATCTGTTGAACTAGCGT
The DNA here is from genome assembly GCA_023256355.1 of Nitrososphaerales archaeon. Taxonomy (GTDB): domain Archaea; phylum Thermoproteota; class Nitrososphaeria; order Conexivisphaerales; family UBA164; genus CAYFFZ01. Next base: position 77,022 of record JAGDXJ010000053.1, read on the forward strand.
TAAAGCTTGCAAGAAAATATACAGGTAAAAAAGGGTTTATTTCTTTCACAGGCGCTTATCACGGGAAAACTTTTGGCGCTTTATCTGTAACTTATTCTGAAAAATATAAAGAAGGATTCGGACCTTTGCTTGAGCCCGTGAGATTTTTAAAGTACGGTGATGTTGAAGCTATAAATTCAGCCGATCTTAACGACATAGCTGGTGTTATAGTCGAACCAATTCAAGGCGAATCTGGGATTGTTATCCCCCCGGATGACTTTTTACCGACACTTAGGGAGATTACTGAAAAAAAGGGGGTTCCGCTTATTGTAGATGAAATTCAATCTGGAATGGGTAGAACTGGGAAATGGTGGGCACATCAGCACTGGAACATAGAACCCGACATAATGACAGCTGGTAAAGGCATAGGTGGCGGCATACCGATGGGCGTAACTGCCGTAAAAGAAGAAATAGCCTCTGTTATAAAAGTAGGAGAACACAGCAGCACAATGGGGGGCAATCCTGTAGCATCGGCCGCAGGCGCAGCCACAATAAAAGAGGTAGGGAAGCTGATAGACGATATATCATCAAAGGGTGAAACGTTTGTTAAAGGCTTAAAAAACCTGCAGAGCAAGGCAGTTAAAGATGTAAGAGGAAAAGGGCTTATGATAGCATTAGATCTAAGATTTAGGTTTAAAGATGCTCTTTTTGCTCAATTGAAAAATGGGTTGATTTCGCTTTATTCAGGTCTTACGGTTCTAAGGTACCTTCCGCCCTATATATTGAGTTACGGAGATATAGATAATGCAATAGCAATAATCGAAAAAAGTCTTATGGAAATCGATAGTAATAGGTTTGTTTAGAAACTTTTTTAAGCTTAATATGTCGAGATAATGATATGGATGAAATAGACCTAAAGTTGTTAGAACTTCTTAAAGAGGATGGAAGAGCTTCGTACATAGATTTAGGAAAGCAGTTGAACCTTTCTGAAGCAGCTGTTAGGAGAAGAGTAAAAAAGTTAGTTGACGATGGAGTGATAAAAAAGTTTACAATAGAAATAAAAGAAAGAGAAAGAGCAATGGCTCTTACTTTGCTTTCAACCTCACCTAACATTCCAACTTATGAAGTTGCTTCTAACATATCTAAAATAAAAGGTGTAGAGAAAGTTTACGAAATTACAGGTCAGTACGATATAGCAGTCTTGATTTCTGCTCCGAGTATAGCAGAAGTGAACAAAGTTATTGACGAAATTAGGAAAGCCGACGGCGTAATTAATACTAATACCGTCATAATTCTTAGAGAACTTTAATATTTTTTTACGAAAAGCGTTATAAATCAAATTGTTATAACCCATGTATGCAAGAAGAACAACAGGATTTAGAAGAAAGTTTAGGTTTTGCACAGATATATAACGGAGGTTTTTTTAATAAAAAGGTAAAGATACTTGACTCTACACTAAGAGAAGGCGAACAGGCACCGGGCATTGCTTTTACCAAAAGACAGCGACTTCAAATAGGATGGATGCTGGATTATTTAGGAGTAAACTCTATAGAAATTTCCCCTATAGTCTCAGAATCTCATTTTGAGTCATGTAAAGAATTAATAAAAGCAAAGTTAAGTTCAACGATAGTAGCTCATGGACGAGCAATAAAAGAAGACGTTGATACCGCGTTAAGGTGCGACGCTTACTTTTATGCAATGTACCATTCTGTCTCTGATATACACCTAAAATATAAGCTAAAAGTTACTAGGGAAGAAGCTCTTAACAGGACACTTTCAGTTCTTGATTACGCAAAATCGCACGGTTTGCAGGTAAGGGTTACGCTAGAAGATGCGAGCAGGGCAGACCCAATATACCTAAGGGAATTTGCTAAAGCGCTTTATGAGGCAAACGTTGACAGGATAAGCGTTCCAGATACAGTTGGCGCGATGAGACCCAGCGGTATGTACAGACTGGTAAAAAACGTAAAAGAAGTTGCACCTGTTCCTATCGATGTTCACTGTCACAACGATTTGGGGCTTTCTCTAGCAAACGCTATGGCTGGTTATGAAGCAGGAGCAGATCAGGTACACACAACCATAGGTGGGATAGGTGAACGAACAGGAATAACAGATCTTTCACAATTTGTAGTGGCGCTTTATGTGCTGTACGGCGTAAAGCTTGACGTAAGATACGAAATGTTAAACGACCTGTATAAATTATTAGAAGAATACGTCAAATATAAAATACCTTCAAATCAGCCAGTCATGGGAGAAAACGCTTACAAACATAAAGCTGGAACGCACATAGCGGCAATTTTGAATAACCCTCTAGCCTATGAGCTAGTTAATCCTGAATTCTTGGGAAAAAAGAGAAAAGTTGTCTTTAGTGAATTAATAGGTAAAAATGGGGCTTCATTTTTGCTTAAAGTTCTTGGTATAGAAAGCGACGAAACGCTTGCAAAAATGGTTGCGCAGGGAGTTAAAAGCTTGCAGCTGGGCGATCTATTTGAACTTGAATTGAGCGATGAAATAAAACAGAGGATAGTTGCCTTGGGTGAAAGAGAATGAAAATAACGATTCTACATGATTTGATTAGATGGGAAGAAAAAGCGCTTTACCAGGCTTCTTTAAAGAAAGGTTTGGACGTTGGCTTGATAGATATTAAGGACGAATCGTTTGACGTTACAAAGGATTATGACAGCAAGTTTGGTGACGTAGCTTTACAGAGAACAACAAGTTATTATAAAGGGCTTCACAGCACAGCTATAGTAGAAAGCTTGGGCGTTAAGGTTATAAACAGCTCTCAGATCCTGTTGATAACTGGTAACAAGTTGTTTACAACTCTTAGGCTAAAAGAAAACAACGTGGCAACTCCAAGGACAATCGTTGCATTCTCTCCAGAAAAAGCTATCGATGCTTTCAAAGAGCTAGGGGAAAAAGCCGTGATAAAACCAGTGTTAGGGTCATGGGGAAGGATGGTTGCTTTGCTTGATAGTTATTATTCGGCAAAAGCTGTATTTGAAGAGAGAGAATATATGGAGCCCATATATCAAGTTTATTATTTACAGGAATTTGTGAATAGACCACCCCGGGATATAAGGGCATTTGTAGTTGGTGACCAGGTAATTGCTGCAATTTACAGGCATCAGCCAAGTGGAGATTTCAGAACAAACACAGCTTTGGGAGGAAAAGCTGAAAACTGTCCTGTAACGAAAGAAATAGAAGATCTTGCGATAAAAGCGGCTAAAGCTATAGGAGATGGCGTTTATGGCGTTGACATGATGGAGACGGAAAAAGGTATAGTAGTTCACGAAGTAAACGGAACGGTTGAATTCAAAAATTCAGTTTCTGTTACTGGTGTTGATATACCTGCTAAAATTGTTGATTTTGCTGTAGAGGTAGCAAAAAGGTGAACTATCCAGACCCAGTTGCGTTTCTACTGGAAATTTTGAAAATTTATTCGCCTTCGACTAAAGAGACAAAAGTTTCTAATTTTATCTATAATTATTTAAAAAATTTAAACGTTAACGACGTCTCTCAGGACAAAGCTAACAACGTTATACTTAAAGTAAAAGAAGGCTCTCCAAAAATTTATCTGATAGGTCATATGGATACAGTGCCTGGGGAACTGCCGGTTTTTTATGACGGAAAGAACATTTACGGAAGAGGAGCTGTAGATGCTAAATCTGCCCTTTCTGCATTGCTTCATGCATCTTTAAACCTCACAGATCTTCCATGTGGAATAAAGTTCATAGCGGTTACTGACGAGGAGCGGTTGAGTGAAGGCATGAACGAAATACTTAAACATGAAGAAAAACCTGATTATTCAATATTTGGCGAGCCTACGGGCATAAACAACGTAGCAATAAGTTATAAAGGAAGATTGTTGATAAAGCTTAATTTTAAGGCTAAACCATATCATTCCTCTTCTCCTTTAGAAGAAAAAACAGCATTTGAACTGATGATTGAAGAAATAAACAATATCCAGAATAAGGTAAGAGGACTGAACGCGAACGTTACTTCATACTTTGATAGTGTTACAGCACAGGTAGTTAAATGCGGTTGTGGCGATTCTACAAACAAAACACCAGCAGATGCTTTTACCTATATAGACGTAAGAGTTCCGCCAAGATTTAACACATTTGATCTTGAAAAGATTTTATTACAGGGGCAATATGTTGTAGAGGACAGGCTAGAGCCTTTTAGCACGTCACCATCTAATGAATTACCGCGCGCTTTTTTTAGAGGAATATATAATATTTTAAACGAAAAAGCCGGATTTGTAAAAAAGCTTGGAACGTGTGACGGAAACGTATTAAGGTCGTACTATGACGTTCCCATAATAGCATACGGACCTGGGGATTCAAAGCTTTCCCATACAGATCAGGAAAGAATTTCTGTAAATGAATATTTAACTGCAATAAAAGTTGTAGAAAGATCGATCAGAGAGCTATGTAAAAATCGCTAGAAAAGTATTAATTAATATCAAGCCTTTTATAAAAGGGCTTGGAAATAAAAGTGGCTTTTTTTGATATGGATGGCACCTTAATAAAAGAAAATTCATGGGATCTTATATACAAAAGTATAGGATTAGAAACATCGCCCTATCTAAAAGACTATCTTGAGGGTAAAATATCATACAGAAAGCTTGTAGAGCTAGACGTTGGATACTGGAAAATAAACGGCAGAGATGTAAAAAGAAGCATGATAGAAAGCCTTGTAAAAAAAGTTTCGATAAAAGAAGATGCTCACATCATTACAAACAGATTAAAAAAATACGGCATAAAACTTGTCATGGTTACTGCCGGTCTTTACGAGTTTGCAGAATATGTCGGAAGAGAACTAGGATTTGATCGTATTTATGCTAATAAATTTTTATACGATAAAAACGGTCTTATAATGGATGTTATAATAGAAGTGGAACCTTTGCATAAATATAAGTTAATAGAAAAATATCTGAACGAAAATGGTCTTGAAGCCAACAACGCAATCTCTGTAGGAGATACATTGTATGACGAAAGCATGTTCAGGGCTACAGCCTATGGATTTTTACTTGACGAAAAAGACAATACTAAGGTTAACGGAAAGGAATATAAGATAAAAAGTCTTGTACAGCTTTTTCAACATATAAATATGGATTAAGAATTTTGAGCTTTAGAAAGAACCTCGTAGAGTTTTATTAAAGCTTGGATTCCTTTTTCTCCGTAGCCAAGGTTTTCTGTTGAAATGAGCATCTGATATATTAAAGAAGTCGCAAAGAGTGGCGTTCCTTTTTTCTTAGCCTCATTAAGGGCATACCCTATGTCTTTTCTTAGATGAGAAAGTTTGAAACCGGGTTCTAGGTCTCCCTTCATAAGCCTTGGCATATAGGATTCTATCGTAAAAGAACGCGCTCCGCCTGTACTCAACACTTTGTACACCTGTTCTATATCTAGATCAAAAAACTTGGCAAGTTCTATCGCTTCTACCATTGCTAGATCTGAAAGCGCTACAGCTATCTGGTTTACAAGTTTCATTTTCTGACCTGAGCCGGTAGTGCCGGCATAGATTATCATCTTACCCATGCTTTCAAAGACCGGTTTAACCTTCTCAAAAATTTCTTTCTTTCCACCTATCATTATAGTAAGTTTGCCCTCTCTAGCCCCAACATCGCCGCCTGTTACAGGGGCGTCCAAAAATTCGACATTTAGTTCTGCTAATTTATTTGCAAATTTTTCTGCATATTCTGGAGAATTTGTACTCATATCCACTACTATTAGTCCTTTATGAGCTCCAGAAACAACACCATCTTTTCCAAAAATAATGCTTTCTACGTCTGGAGCATCTGTAACCATTATTATTACTACCTCGCTTTTTTCTGCAACTTCTTTTGGTGTTTTTGCAACTGGAACACCAGCATCCCTAAAGATTTTTGTTTTAGATGCTGTTCTATTATAAACTATAAGTTCGTGTCCAGCTTTAAAAATGTTGTATGCCATTGAAGAACCCATGATGCCAAGCCCAATAAATCCAACTTTCATAGTAAATAATAAACAATCAAGTTTATTTAGCTTTATTGTGTAAATTTATACAAATATAGCTAAATTAACATTGCATCGCGAATAAAGTTTATAAACTACAAATGTAATTGATAATAGTACAATGACAGTAATGGTTTTTGGTGCCGACGGCTATATAGGATGGCCTCTGTCTGTAAGGCTTGCAAAAGAGCTTAATGAGGAAATTATAGGAGTTGACAACTTAATTACAAGAAAACTCGTTGAAGAAGTAGGAGGTACAAGCGCCCTGCCTATTGGTACACCTGAAGAAAGAATAAAAGCTTACGAAAAAGCTTATGGTAAAAGCAATTTAAAGTTTATAATTGGCGATCTAACAGATTCTGAATTTGTAGACAAGCTCATAGAAAAATACGAACCTCACACAGTTTATCACTTAGCGCAGCAAAGGAGCGCCCCTTATTCTATGATTGATGTTGAGCACGCAGCATATACTGAAGTCAACAATGTACTGACGAACCTCAACTTGATTTTTGCTATAAAGAAGCATTCACCAAAAACCCACATAATAAAGATGGGTACTATGGGTGAATATGGAACACCAAGATACAGAATAGAGGAAGGATGGATGAACGTCCAGTACAAAGGTAAAAAATACAGAATAATGATACCAAGAGATCCTGGATCTTGGTATCATGTGAGTAAAGTATTTGATACTTATAACATAATTTTTGCAAACAAAATCTGGGGAATTAGGGCTACAGATGTTCAGCAAGGTGTTGTGTATGGAAGCAGAACAGACGACCTCGTTAACAACGAGCTTAACACAAGGCTGGATTTTGATGGTGTATGGGGGACTGTAATAAACAAATATTTTGCACAGATAATTGCCTTTAACAAAATGCTCATCTATGGCACTGGTCTAATGAAACGTAGCTTTTTATCGCTACAAGATAGCATTGATTGTCTTTTCCTCCTAGGTCAGAAACCTGCAGATGAAGGTGAATATCGGGTGGTAAATCAGATGGAGGAAATACATAGCACGATTGAACTAGCGAAAAGGGCCAAAAAGATAGTCTCTAAGTATGGTTTTGATCCAGAATTCGTACGAATACCAGATCCGAGAGTTGAAAAACAGAGGCATAAATACTCTGTTTCTCACAGAACTTTAAAAAAGTTAGGTTTTAAACCAAAATATTCAATGGATCAAATAATGGAAGTTATATTTAATGATCTTTTAAGTAACCAAGAAATAGTTAAAACCCATGCTGATGCTATATGGCCTCGTGTCTACTGGGATAAATTGAACGAGGAAAACAAACAGGTCTATCTTAACGCTATAAATAAAAACTTAGTAAGTAGATCTAAATCTTATATTAACAATGTATAAAAATAAGATCATATAAAATTTTAAAATTTCTGATTTCTGATATAAAACTATAAGTTTATTTAAATAAGGTAATCCTGTATTTTTAAAGTTTTTTTATAGTGACCCAAACATTATAAACAATATAATTATAAAGGCAAAAGATACTACATAAATAGTCTTCCTTCCTTTTGAAAGAGGTGATACAGAATCTAGAAGTTCAGTTCTATGGGCATTCTGGACAAAGATTACAGCAAGAGCCAGCACAAAATAACCCAAAAAGCTCATTATTATTATGCTAATTAAATCCAAAACCAGAGAGCTTTTTTCAAGGCTTGATATTAGAAGCCCGCCATCCAAACTTGTTGCTGGTAAGAAATTAATAAAAAGAATCGTTATTCCTAGCATTGAGCCTTCTAAAAATAGATTTTTGCTGTTAAAAATTCCGCTTAGAAACTGGTTTAAAAAAGGTTCTGTTAGTTGTTTTGAAAAGTTTATGTTTATCCTGAAACTAAATATTAAAAAGATGATAACGCCTAAAAGCGCTGCTAGATATGGATAAAAAGCTTCATCGAAAAGTGAATCTCTGTTTATTGTTGAATCTGTTCCAGTTGTTATAAATCCCATAAATGGCATTATGCCCGGGATTCCAGGGATTGAATAAGAGCTAAGACGTTGTCCCTTTTTTAAATATGATATGATATACTTAGATGTCTCATGAAGAGCAAGCATAGCAAGTATAGGCGCTTCATACGCAAGCATATATTCACTATAGCTACCCAGTCTGTAATAACCGTCTAAAATTATGCTTCCCAGAGAAGCTATTAGGAGTAATAGTCGATAAATGCTGTTTTTAGGCATTATCAAACTTTTTTTTACAACTTTTAATATGTATTTAGAGCCGTGCTTTTCTAGCCTTGGTATATAATCTGTTTCTTTAATATCGTTATAAAAGCTGGCAAAAGTTTTTTTAAAGTCAAGAGAGTCACGGCTAATTATTTCAAATTCATAGCCATTTTCTATGTGAAACTCATCTTCTATAATAAAATATTTATTTACTAAGTTTTCTATTTCGTCCATTCTTTCTTGTTTTAAATATTACAAAATCCAGTTTAAAAGCTCTCGCATGGTTTTCCATTATTTGTTTTTTATACTTATTTTTTATCAATGGTTTCTCACTTTTTAAAATCAAATAAATAAGGCGGGCCCGGCGGGATTTGAACCCGCGGCCTCCGGCTCCGGAGGCCGGCGCTCTATCCTGGCTGAGCTACGGGCCCTTTATAACAGTTATTGTTTCCATATATCCATAAATGTTTATAACAAAATCTTTCAGCTTAAATATAGGTACAATGGGAATTTTATTAATTATTTTAAGTTCGTTTTCATATAATGTTACTATTAATGGTACTATTTGCTTTTTTGAAAAAGTTAAAGTTGAAGTCAACAATGAAGCTCTTAATTTTTGCATTTCGGCACTTCTATTTAAAGAATAAAAGGACATCCTTTTCCAGTGTTTGCAATCTGCGGCAAAAACTAAATTTTCATTGAACGCCAAAACATCTATTTCTCTTCTTTTTATCCTAAAATTCGTAAGAGTAAAATAACCTATCTGTTTAAACATTAACTCTGTTAATTTTTCAAATGACTTCCAGCTTATTCTTGAAGCAAGATCTTCCAGAGAAATTTTTTCTGATAAAAATAGTTCTAGCAATTTATTATCCGGAATAGCTTCCTTTATTGCTTTAACCGCGTCCTCGTCAAAGCCTTTTGGCCATGACGTACGCATCTTCTCCGTCACTATAATAATATTCAATTTTTCTAACTTTTACGAAGTTAAGTTTTTCATATACTTTTATGGCTTCTTCATTAGTTACTCTTACTTCTAAGTAGACCTCGTGGCATCCTCTGTTTTTCATTTTTTCAATTGCCGTCTGAAGCAAGGCGGTTCCTATCCCTTTTCTTCTATGTTCGGGCAAAACCGCAATCGACACCACATGTCCTTGTTTTACTATTGAAAAACCAAAATGTGAAAGCCCTCTTTCTATTCTGTTCATTGTATATCCTACTGCATTGTTATTAATCCATGCAATAAGAAAGCCCTCAGGGAAATTTCTATAAACTTCAAGGTAAAATTCAAAAGTGTAATGTTCAGGAAGTGTCTTTTCGTTAATCTTTATTGCTTCCCAGATATCATTTTCGTTGGCTTCACGTATTTCATATTCTCCAATCTTTATCAACGCCTAATAATTTACTTGAATACATCTAATAAGCTTTTTCACTTTATACATGCTATATTTGATAAGGTTTTGCAAGAGCGAAAGTTAAGAAAATTTGAAGAATATTCAGCTAAGCTTTAATTCAGATTATAAAAAACCTTTGTTTTTAGAATCTTGAAGTAAGAAGAACTACTACGCATCATTTAATTCTTCAACTTAAATAGCTTAAGAAATTTAATGTCTTTTGATAAAAGCGGTCAGCGTCGCTGAAATGTAAAGGATAAAAGACCCTCGTCCATTTTAACTATGTGCGTGGTAAGGGGTAGAAGTCCCCTTTCTTAAGCTGTAGATAGCCCCCTTAGAAATGTTTTTTAAAGGCTTCAGAACACGATCTTTACAGGCTGATGCACAACCATGAAAAGAACGTTTAGATTCTGCGAACCTATTTAGGAGGAATACGCGATGCCTTTAAAGAAGGCCAGAACTCTGATCGAGTAAAAACAGCGATAACTGGGCTTTGCCTGTGGAACGCAGGCGAGATGCTGAATGATCATGCCAGACATGATGAAATACAAACCATTACTTATGCGAAAGCAAGCCAGCGATAAACTGGGAAGCCCTGGCCGCAAGGTCAGGGTAGTTCACCAAACGTCTATTATATTGTTGATTAGGATACAAACTACTTTATAAGCCAAGTAAACATATGCTTAAGTTTTGATAATCGCAACTAAATGTTAATTAAAAGTGTAGTTATCTAACAGTGAGATAAATTTGTTAGTTTTTATATAATAATTTATATAATTATAAAAATTATCTATTGGTAATTTTTTATAAAATGTTTTAATTAAAAATCATCAGAGAACTTGATAATGATAAATGTGTCAAAGAGGACCAGGGTTGCACGTGTTTAAATAAGGACATTTTTTACATTCCCATTTTTTCCCTTCTTGATAAGACTCAGGAGGTGGTGGTGAATTTATAGATATATAATAGTCAAGCATAACTACTCTTTCATAAAGTTTTTTCATCATTTCATCGTTTTTTATTACTTTAAATACTTTGATATTTCCATCTCTTTTATTCCAATACAGTAGATACCCTTCGTCAAAGTTCAAAGCCTGCATATAGGTATGTAATTGTAAAACATGGCTTTCGTATGGGGTATCAGGAATTTTACTCGCGCTTTTAACTTCTATCAGATATTTTTTGCCTTCTAAATCAGCTATTATAACATCTACTCGTCCACTTAACTTTATTTTATCTGTTATTTCAAGACCGATCTTCGCCTCGACACTTTCTACATTGACTTTCTCTCCAAACGCTTTAACAACCAATTCATGAACACCTTTTCCTGTCATAAAAATAACAAGCTCTTCAGAAGTTACAGACTCTCCAAGTGTATAGATGTAATACTGTTTTCTTAAACAAGAACCTATGTATGAAGGATAGTAAACTCCCTTTATAATCTGATGTTCTGATTTTTCCTTTTTCCACAAAGAATCTAAACCGTCTTTTAATATACGTTCAAGCTTTTCTTCTTCAGAATCTTTATTCATGAGATTAAAAAATTATTGTAGTTGGCATTTATAAATAGTGCTTTAAACTTAAGTTGTTTTTACTAAAAGTTAGATTCTTTCAACAACTTCAGATAAAGCTATATTAAATTAATGATATTTTGTTTGGGTTGAGCAAGGCTATAATAAAAGAAGTCATACTAGAAAATTTTATGAGTTATAAATATGGAAGAATATCGTTAAAACCAAGGTTTAATTTTATAACTGGGCCAAACGGTGCAGGAAAAAGCGCTATCCTTCTTGGTATGTCTTTGGCTATGGGTCAGCTTTCTACAGAAAGGAGCAGAAAACTGGCTGATCTAGTCAGGAGAGGAGAAGATATAGGCAGGGTTTCACTAGTGCTTAACAACTTAAGAGAAAACGGGAAAAGACCTTTTCCGGCTTATAACAAAGATGAAATAATGCTTTCAAGATACTTGCGAAAAGACGGATCTTACTGGTTTGAAATAGATTATAAAGAAGCATCTAGACAGCAGGTTCTTGACCTTCTAAAGAGGGTAGGCATAGATCCGAACAACCTTTTAATAATAATGCCTCAGGGGATGGTAGATGAATTTATTATGATAAAGCCCGAGGATAAGCTTAAAATGGTCGAGGAAGCTCTCGGCATAGCCAGCATAAGAGAAAATCTCCTTGGTGCAAAAAATCGTTTAAAAAACATAATCGCAGAAGAAAATCAATATCAAGATCTTATAGGAAAGGCTATGGATTCTCTAGAAAAATGGCGTGAAGAATATGATAGACTAGTGATGAGCAGACAGCTTAAACAGAAACTGGAAGAGCTAAATGCAGAATACGCTTGGGCTGAAGTTTTAAAGCTCGAAAGATCAATTAATAATCTTAACGAAAAGATAAGCAGGATTAGCGAAGAAATTTCTACGCTGGTGGCTAAAAACAAAGAAACCATATCAGATTTTGAATCAGATAGAAAGAAGTTCAGCACTATTATTCAAATAATAAAAGACGGCACAGCAAAAGTATATAAAGGCGATGAAAAATCTATTACAATAATTTACGATTCAATTAATGAAATTAACCCTCTTTTGGAAAGCATGCTTGAAAAGTACTCAAAGGTAAAGGTAGGAGAATACAGAATAGAGTCTTTGCAATCTGATCTTAAGGAACTCACCAAAGAGCTCGACTCGATAAAAAACGAGTTAAACGAGGCTTTGAAAAAGACAACAGGTCAGAGGCCGGCATCTGTAAGGACAATATCTGAAATAGAAGATGAGATAAAAACTGTTAACGCACAGCTTAAAGTCCTTGGCGATGTAAATCAAGAAGCAGAAAAGGTATATCTTGAATTCAAGGCTAAAGTGGACGAATACAAGGAAAAGCTTGAAGAAGTAAGAAAAAACAAGGAAAAAACATTAAAAGAAATAGAAAGTAGGTCTGAAGAATGGAAAGAAGTTATAAGGAAGACGATTTCCGAAATAAACGGAAAGTATAACGAAATTATGTCGAGGATAAACGCAAGCGGCAAAGTGATACTCGTTAATGAAAACGATCCAGAAAATGCAGGTCTGAGACTTTATGCAAGCTTTGTAGGAACTGATTTGATACCATTGGACAGCTTTTCGCAGAGCGGCGGTGAGTTGAGCGCAGCAGTCACTGCTTTTTTGCTCGCTGTGCAGATGTACATAGTTTCTCCATTCAGAGCTCTAGATGAGTTTGACGTTCATATGGATCCAATAATCAGAGAAAAGTTCATCAAAGCTATATATGAAGTATCACAGGGCAGTGAAACACAATACCTCATCATAACTCCTAATTTTCCAAGTTTCTATGCACCAGATATAAACTTTATAATAGTTCAGAAAAGTCAGAGCGGAAGCGCCCCTAAGGTGATAGCAAAGTGAACAATAAAGAAGAAGAGTTTAAGAAGATAATAGAGCTACCAGAAGCTCTTAAAAAACTTGGCGGAGATCCGTTTGCTGTAAACGTTGAAGAGCTTTTGCAGAAAATAAATGCAAACAAGCTCAAAGACAGGGTTAAATCTTTAAAATATGAATCTCAGGCATTAAATTCCGTATCCATTGTTGTTGAAAAACAGGAAGAATGGGTGCTTGACGCGCTTAAAGGTTTGAAGATAGACCCTCAGCTCATAAAAGAAAAGGTAAAGCAGATGCCTTTTAAAGATCTAGGTCTTATACTTGCAAAACACACAACCCCTACGCTAGGTATCAAAAGAATCAGCCGTGAAAGAATAAAGATGGCTGTTGAATATTTGGGTCTGGTAGAGCCATGGGGTAAAAAAGCCAGTTTGGGAAGCGTTACAAGACATGAAAATGAGTACACACAGAACATCGTTTTTGACAAGAGGTTTGAAGAAGAAGCTATGGAATTTTACGAAAAAAGTTTAAAAGAAGAACTTCAAAAATCTAAAACTGTGCCTTATAAGGGGTTTATTGATAAGTTTGATGAAAAACTTAAAGTGGCGTTTTATATAGCTTACCTTTCTACTGTTGGCTTACTTTCGGTTATAAGAAATCCGCTAACTGGGGAAACTCTTATAACCTCTCCCCGTGGCGGAGAATTTGAAAGCGTGGCGATACCATTTGGCTGAAGAAGAACTCCAAAAAAAGGCCTTAAAGGCGCTAAGGCTTTTGTTGATCGAAACGTCTTCTTTACCAGGTTTAAAGGGCTGGGAGTTAAAGAAGAATCTTGGAAAAGATTATCTTGAGGCAATAAAGGTCGCTTCACTCGAAGCGGATAAATTAGGTATGAAAATAACAATAGTCCCCGATGATGAAGCGCCCAAGGACTTTGAAAAGGCTAGATTTGTCTTGATGACGAAGGAGCCACTTTCTGAAGCAGATTACGGTAGGTGGCTCCGCATAGAAGAAATAGCTTCGTTAGCAATGATTCTTGTAGAAATTTCTCTGAGGGGAGGATCTGTACCTCTTGAAGTTATTATAAGGATCTTGACAGAAAAGCTTCCTAGATGGAGGGTTAATCAAATAATATCTAAGCTGGAAAGGCTTGGATACATAAAAGAAGAGAACGGGATTGTTTTTGAGGATTGGAGGTCAAAAGTTGAAATAGACGAAACAGGGTTCATAAAAGACATAATACTTTACAGACAAGATAAATAAGTCTTCATAAACTATACTTTTTAAAAAATCATGATAAGAAAATGCTAATCGTTTTTAATTCTTTAAAAAACCGTTTATAATCGTAAATTATATGCATAATAAAAGATGCCCCTTTATGTAAAAGAACTTTTTAAATCATACGGCAGTACGGTAGCGGTTAGAGGAATTAGCTTTACAGCCGAGGAAGGTAAGGTTTTTGGGCTACTTGGCCCTAATGGAGCAGGAAAGACTACGACTCTTAAAATAATTTCAACCGTACTGAGGCCAGATTCAGGAAGCGTTTTTCTTAATGCTGTTGACATAATTAGAATGGCAGAATCTGCAAGAGAATTTCTTGCATACGTGCCAGAAGATGCAGGAACATACAGAAATCTGACAGGGTATGAACATCTTGAATTCGCTGCTACTGTTTATGCAAGAAACAGAGATGAATATAAAGCGTTTTTAGAAGATGGGATAAGGATAGCAGATCTCGGTGATAAAATATACGAAAAAACAAAATCATACAGTAAAGGTATGAAAAGAAGACTGCAAATAGCAAGAGCTCTTATGGTAAAACCTAAACTTGCTGTTTTAGATGAACCAACAGCAGGAATAGACGTTTTTCACGCAATTAACATCAGAAATTTGATAAAAAAATTTGCTAATAAGAATTCATCTATCGTGATTGTTTCTTCACACAACATGTTTGAAGTAGAAAAGTTATGCGATGAAATAGGAATAATCAATGAAGGCGTTTTGCTTAGGGTAGGGTCTATAAAAGAAATAAAAGGCGATAATTCTGACCTAGAAGAAGTATTTATGAAACTTGCTAAAGGGGATCAAATGGATAAGAGCATAAGGTGAACCAAGAAAATGAAAAGAAAGATCACTGCCCTCATAAAAAAAGATCTTTTGGATGTTCTTCGAGATCCAAAGGTCTATATAGGTTTTTTATTGCCTTTGGCAATATTTGCGGCTTTTGGATTTATATCTGCAGTTACAGCACCTCCCTCTTCTGTTCCCCTGAATGTTTATGTCAGCAAAAACTGGAGCCTTTTTAATAGCTATCTTTACAGCCAGGGCGTTACGATCACAAGTCAGCCTTATAATTCTGATGCAATAATAAAATTTTATAACAACAGCAATTTTATAACTTTTAATGTAACGTTCAACATGAAAGATATAAACCAAATATATTATGCAAAAGCAGAAGCGCTGAATTATATTCTTAACGGTTTTCAGGCATATTACAGGAATTATTTGTTAGAAAAAATTGGCGTAGCGAATTTCAAAGTTATATCAAACCCTGTAAATTATTCTTTTATAACAAACATAAATAACGTGACTTATTCCTTAAACCCGCTTTATATATTTGAAATGACACAGATTGAAGAATTTGTTGCCCCTACCATTTTGTTTGCGCTTTGTATAGGGATGTCTGAAATGGCAGCAACTCTCATAACAGTTGAGCAGGAAGAAAAAACGTTTGAAATGTTATTGAGCATGCCCCTAAAAAGGTATGATATCTTAACGTCCAAAATAATATCCTCATTTGTAATATCAATTCTAAGTTCAATGTTTTATCTAGTAGGTTTGATTATATTTTCTAATGAATATTTAACCCTATTAGGAGGAGTAAAAACAGGCCCTGTTTTTTCTGTAAATGATTTAATTCTTTTGATCTTTATAGTTCTTTTAATAATAAGCACAATTTTTTCGAGCTCGCTCGGAATACTAATAGGCCTTTTAAGCAAAGATTTGAGGATAGCGAATGTTTACCTTGGAATAATAACAGTTCCTATTCTTATACCGACTCTTTTCTTTATAGCTGGAGGTTCGCTTAGTTATGTAAGTGGACCTTTTAAGGTACTTTTGCTCTTGTTACCTCCAACATATGCGATAGAAATTACTAGAGCTTTTATAACAAGGTACTTAACAGGCTACTGGATTTTGGGCATAGTTATAGGGCTGGCAGAAACATTTTTTATCCTTTACATTGCATCATTAATAATAAACGGAGTCAATCTGAAGTCAAAAATAAGTAAAGAAGTTCAAAACTATCAAGGACGCTAATAAAGTTAAAAAAAGTAAATCGGTTAGTCTATAATAAGATCTTTTTGAAGGTTCGCATTCTAGAGTAAAACTAGGTACTCCCTTGGCTTCGAGCGCAAGTGACGTTACAAACGCCTTTTTTACAGAGCTGTATATAAGGGCTTTGAGTAAAATATATGGCTTATAAACCCTGTTAATATTTTTTGGTTTTCTAACCTTACTTACTGAGTATATAGTTTTTGTCATATCAATCATTTCCGGTAGTAGCCTGAAAGTCATCACGGCTCCGAGAGCAATTGCGGTTGGTATGCCAATTTTTTTAAAAATTTTAATAACAGTCGTAGGGCTCAAACTTTTTGAAAAGGAGAAAGCTAAGAATAAAGTTAAAAGGAGCTTCGCAGAAGATATAAGCCCCCATGTTATTCCTTGATAAGTAATGGCAATACCTTTATCTTCCGTTAAAAAATCAATCATTGAGTTATAATTTGGTCTTATTATCCAGAAAATGATATTCGTTTTTTGTCCAGAATAAAAGCCCCAGTAAAAAAATGATTGCGAAAGCACAAATCCAAACACTATCCATATACTGAACTTAATAACGTACAGCATCTGGTTTTTATAATTTATGTAGCCATAAATTAATGATAATAAAAGACCTGCTGTAAGTATATAAATATTAAAAGATATTAATGCCAATATTGAACCTGTTAATAAAACTAAGAACGAAGTTAAACTTTGATAATTTTTATGATTCATACACTTCACCATTATAAAATTGATAAACCCTGTCAGAAACCATCCTAGCAAATTCTTCTTCTTGGGTTATGATTATTGCGGAAGAGCCAAAATCCTTTATGTATTTTAAAATGTTAACCAACATTGATAAACCATAATGATCCTGACCTTCTGTTGGTTCATCCAGTATATATAGTTCTGGATCTTTTGCGAGCGCTGATGCAAGAGCTAACCTAACCCTTTCACCTCGAGAAAGTGAGTGTGGCAACCTTTCTCTTTTATTTTCAAGTCCAAAAAAATTTATGCTCTCATCGGCTATTTTTTCATCTCTGCTCTCATAAAGTACTTCAGACATAACTCTATCCTGTAGGAACTGTAATTCTGGGGTCTGTAACATGAAGCCTTTTTTCTTTGCCTTTACAGAAACTCCTTTTGATGAAAGTAGGCCAATAGTTAGTTTAGCCATGGTTGACTTGCCCGAACCGTTAGGCCCAACAAAGGAAACAACTTCACCAGAATTAATCTCGATGTTTACGTTTTTAAGCACTTGGTTGCCTTGTTCATAGGCGTAACTGAGGTTTGTAACTTTAACAAGTTTGTTTTGTACGTTTTTCTTAATCAAATTAATTTTTGGCTCGGGCGCGCTCCTTTTTTCTGAATAAAACTCCAAGCTAGTATCTGTTATGTTCTTCAAGTATTCTATTCTATGTTCAGCAATTATTACTGTAACATTTTTTTCTCGCAAAAGTTTGAGCTGTTCGACGAACTTTTTTCTTGATTCATGATCTAGATTTGACAATGGTTCATCAAAAAGTACAATTTTATATCCGCCTAGCAAAGCAAACCCGATAGCCGCTTTCTGAGCCTCGCCGCCGCTTAATGTGAACACATCTCTATGTAAAATTTTTTCTAGACCTAACTCTTTTACAATTTCATTAAAAAGTTTTAAATCAGGATTTTTCCACGAAAGCTCTGTACAAACGTCATAACCAATGAAAGAGTTAATTGGCTCTTGCGGTACATAGTAAATCAGCCCTTTTTTAAGGGCTTCCTCAGGTTTTATTTCGTTAACCAGAATTTTTCCGTTCACTTTAGCTTCAACATATTCACCTACAAACCCTAAAATAGAATATAAAAGCGAAGTTTTGCCGGAACCTGTGGCTCCGCTTATTAATCCTATTTCTCCTTCACCAACTTCCCAGTTAACATTCTCAAAAACAACCTTTCCATCATATCTCATGGAAAGGTCCTTAATCGATATCATATAAAAAAGCGTTAGGTAGAGAAAGATATAAATATTTGGATGGATTAACCATCCAACATGAGAAACTCATTATTAGCGAGTGTTTTATCTGTGATTATAATAGCTGTTCTTTCATTATTATTATATATATCATTTGAAATTTACGCCTACAGCAAAACATTGAGCGAGATCATAACTCTCATTGAGTCTTTGGTCATAATCGTGATTGGTTTAGCTTTGATAAACAAAAGGTTGAAAGAAGCCGTCAGTCCAAAGAACCTAGCTTTATCTATAACATTTGGTGTGCTACTTTATGCTGCTCAATGGGCTATAGCATATGTACCTGCTTTTGTGTGGTATACACCACCTTTTAATTATTTTGCAACTGCTCTTTTTGTGTATTTACCAGAAGGCATAATCGTATCGGTTCTTCTTGTGCTGACTGAAAGTGCATATGGATCACTTTTCATGATGATTATACCATTTTACATAATATCCATGATATCTTTTTTCAACCCAGTATGGACTCCGTTTTACTTTAGCATGGCGTCTTTGGCAGAGATCGTAATTTTTGCCGGAAAAAGGGAATACATGACTGCAGCACTTGCATCCATAGTTTTTAGTGCTACTGACGCATTTTTGGCATCCCAGTTTATGCTTTTTAATTTTGGTGTCTATCAGCCTCCAGTTATACAGCTTTCTTCTGTTTTTATCGACATTATATTCTCTATCTTTGGAGCTTTTCTTGGACTTGCAATAGGTAAAAAGGCTAAAACAGCTTGGAGACCCTAGTTATTTTTTAATGGATAACCCAATGTATACTAGAAACGCTACAGTTATTCCTATGGTTGCAGGGACAAGAACTCTGTTAATCAAATTTATAGCGTGTTCCCAGTTGTTTCCAAGTATTATTCCTATATAAATCAGGATTATACTCCATAAAAAAGAACCTAGAAAGGTAAATAGAAGAAATTTTATAACATTCATTTTAAAAGCACCCGCAGGAAACGATATTAAAGTACGCATGCCAGGGAGCATTCGCGTAAAAAAGACAGCGTAAGCCCCATACATTTTAAACCATTCTACTGCTTTATTAAGGCTATTTTTGTTTACTAAATGTCTTTTTTCGATGCTTTCTATGCCTACCCATAAACCTATATAGTAATCTATTATTGATCCAATGATAGAACCTGCATTTGCGGCCGCCAGCACCCAGAAAAAGTTAAGCTCGCCGAGGGAAACCAAATATCCTGATAAAGGTAATATGACTTCAGAAGGTATAGGTAACGATGAACTTTCAAGCGTCATAAGAACAAATATTACTAATACCCCTCCCTTTGTAACCGCATTTGCTGTCCATACCGGTATTGCAACTATTAAGCTATGAAAAGGCGCATAACCAAGTTTTCCTTCACCATAAAACACATATGAAAGGATAAATACTATAATTCCTGCAACTGAACTTATTAGTTTTTTGTTCAACATTTTATGCTGGTTTTTCTTCTAATGATTCTTTTATAGCCTCGTTTATCTGATCTGCCATGTAGTGGTCTAGAAGTTTAAAATTAATTTTTTTGACTTCAGGCACCTTTTTTAATGCTTCTACAACATCATTTGCTAGCTGATAAGCTAGCATTGCTGGACACGCAGGCGTAGTCATTCTAACTTCTATGTTAACAGTGCCATCTTCGCCAAGCTCAAGTTTTTGCACTAAGTTTAAGTCTAATATAGAAACGCCAACCTCTGGGTCAATTACATAAGAAAGGTTTTCCCAGATTTGATCTAAGACCTTTTCTTTGTCCATTGAACAATTATAAAGCATGAGATTATTATTTCTTTCTTTATAATCTTTAATATTAACAAAAAAGTTTTCAAAAATTATTTTTTGTTTTTAAATTGGTAAAATAATTTTAAAGAGCAAAACAGCATAAAAAACTTGAGATTTAAATATATGCTATATGCTGAGGCAGGTCTCTTACCCCGAAATTATTAACACATAACAATACATACCATAGCTTGTTTTTAACTGACAGCAATATTAAGTAGATATTTGAGCAGAAGAGCAGAGGCAGACTCAACGCGAGAGAGATTTGTTGCGGCATATAAGCTAATCATGTGTTATACAGCCCGGTCAGAGTGCCGAAAAACGAGAAGAACGCCGGCTTTAAAGAAAATCGCCAGTCAAAGAAGAATTGTAACTGAGAGTGAAGAAAGAGAGATTATAAGCGTTTATATAAAGTACTCTACAAACGCAGTTGGTGTAGAATGTATGGTAAACCAATAGACATATGTCACCCCTCGACGCATGGAGGTGATATCGATGATAACCATCATGCGAAGGGAGGTGTACCTTAATGATACACACAGCTAATAAAAAGTGAGGAAGAATGCGTAAAGCAGAGGTACTTTGCTGTAGTGCGAATTCTGGCACCTGAGAGTTTGAGAACAACGAGGAAAGAGGCAGCTGATATGCTGGGAATCAGCAATAGGCAGTTCCATAGAATACTAAAGAGGTTCATGGAAGAAGGCTTTGAAGTGCTCAGAAATATAACAGGCCAAAAAGATCGCTTAACAGGATTCCTGAAGACGTTGAGAAAAGGATAGTCGAAGTCAGGAAAGCTACTGTTTTTAGCCCAGAAAGGATTGTTGTGATAGTGAACAAAGGGCTTGAAATTAAAGAAAGAAAGAGGATGATACACGCGCTACAGCGTTCTGGCAAGAAATTGTCTTGTTGAAGCAAAGAAAAGGATGTAAAAAATAAATAAGAATATCAAGGCTTATATGGATTTCTATAATAATGCTGTAGCTGTATCAACGAACGGATCAATTCCTGAAAAGAGGTACAGCGGTTCTGCTGACGAAGACTGGTACAGCAGGCTAGTCAAAGAGCTTAAACTGGAGGACGTGTTTCCTGTTAATAATGCGCGATGGTGACATAAGTGTCTTGGTGTTGCTGTTGCCAAATATAACCTTAAAATAAAAAATTTATTAGCAGGTTAAATTTATTAAATTTAATGATTGACATAGAACCCTATTTGATGAGGATAAAAGAAAGGGCTTCGCAGGAGCCGCTGAAGAAGGAGTTCGAGAGCTTCAACAGGAAGGTCCTCTTCACCTTTACGGACACTGGTGAATCGTACGTTGTTGCGTTTAACAGGGGGGACGTGACGGTGAGCAAGGGCCAGGATACGAGTGCCGAAGTCCAGATCACCACTATAACCGACGTTCTTGCCGGAATAATGGACAAGAAGACAAACCCGGTTACGGTGTATATCACAAGAAAGATAAAGGTAAAGGGAGAGATGCAGGACCTGCTCAAGCTTCAGAAGCTCCTGTGATACTATTATAAAGTATAGATCTTCGGCTCGAGCCCAGATATTTTTTCCTTTCCTGAGCCCTTGACCAAGTACGTCTCCTCATCACCTATCATTATGCCATCCTCCGTAGGGGCATACAGCTCTATGTTTATCACCATATTCTCCTCGAACTTCAGGTCTGAGGTAGGGGATATGTGCGCCTCCTCCGTTACGAGGCCTATGCTGTGGCCAGCTGATGCAAAAAGGGGCTCAAGTCCGTTCTCGACGTAGTAGCTTGCAGCTCTCTCGTATATTTCCGAGAAGGAAGCTCCTGGCCTGATGTCGTCGGCCAGCCTGTTGATGATCTCCAGCACCTTCTCGTAGAGCGAGCTGTACTTCTCGGGAACCTCCTTTCCCGAGTAAAGATATTTCCTTAGATCCGATACGTACCCCCTGTACACGCTTCCTATGTCAAGGGTCACAAGCTGCTCTGGCTGAAGGCGCTCGTCGAGCAATATCTCAGGATTCGAAGCCCCAAAGGCGACAGTAATGTGATCAATAGAGTCGCATCCGTTAGACAGTATCCTGAGCTTTGCCTCCCTTATCAGCTCCTCCCTGCTCATACCTATCCTCGCGTAGTTGATGAGCTCGGAGATCACTTTCTCGGAGATCTCAGCGCTCCTCCTCAGAAGTTCGATCTCCATTTCGTTCTTCACCAGCCTCAGTCTGAGCATCAGCTTGTCCCCCTCCTCTATTTGCAGTCCCTGAGCCTGCAGGATCCCAAGCACGTAGCTGGGAACTCCATAGTCGACGGCTACCTTTCCACTGACCCTTCTGAAGAAGGAGGTTATCTCGTCCTTCGCACCGGCCAGATCGGCATATGTTACGAGCTCTGATGAAAAATCAACGCCTAGGGTGACCCCGAACCAAGTGAACAGAGTCACCTTTCCCTCGTCGTCAACAAAGGCCAGATATGGAAGCTGATTCCTGAGCGCGTAAAGGATCGGGTTCTCGAAGCAGGGCAGGACTGGGAGTCCCGACGTGTAGTAGACGTTCTCTGGGGACCCAACGAGGATTCCGCTCAGGCCGGATCCAGAGATTAGCTCGGCGGCCTTTCTTGCGTCAAACCCGATGGGCTCCACCCTTCTCATAAGATCTGTTTTGAATTCAATCTAATTAACTTATCGCCGCTGAAGGCTAAATGACCTTCATCAGGGTGACGGTCCCCATAAGGAGGAAAACGACCGAAAGGAAGGCATTGATGGCCCTCTGCGACAGCCTGTGAGCGTATGATGCAAAGAGGAATCCGCTTATCAGGGAGACTAGGCCTATGATGGTGGAGTCCGCAATGTCTATCCTGCCAAGCAGTGCGTAGGACGCGGCTCCGCTTGTTGCGGAAAGCATCATGGAAAGCGTTGCCGTGCCTATCATCAGCCTCACGTCGGCGCTGAACAGGAGCATTGAGAGCATGAAGAACATCATTCCGCCGCTTGCTCCTAATGTTCCCGTTATAAGCCCTACCCCAAGGCTGGCCGTCATGGCTATGATATACGCGTACCTTTCCCTTATCCTGAGTCTGTTTATCCTTACCATGACGTTCTTTACGGCCCTCATCAGGAACTCAGCTGCCATTATGAAAGAAAAGGCGAAGAAGCCATATATCAGCAGCCTCTGGGGAAGAGAAACGGAGATCCTTGCGCCGGCCCACGCCCCTATTACCGCCCCGGCCCCCATGGTTATCGCGAACCTCCAGTTCACGTTCCCGTGCCTGAAGTACTGGTAGACCACGACGCTGCTGGTTATTAGGTCAACCAAAAGGCTTGAGCCAACGGAGGAAGGAAAGTCAAGCCCTGTGTAAAGAAGAAAGGGAACTACCACTATGACCCCGCTTCCCCCAGTTATTCCCGTAAGCGCCCCGACGGCTAGGCCCACGAGGGCCATGATAACATAAAAAAGAGCGTTCATCACAGTAATTAGGCTATTCCTCATATTTAATGTTGCAGCCCATTTTATTGCGAACTAGTGCTCTTATCCCGATGCGTGTTCTTCAGCGCCGACCGCGTTAAAAGTTTAAATAAGAGAACAACTAAGTTAAGCTTTGAATGATGAAACCTCTTATTATAACGGCCACGCCCAATATCAGCTGGCTTCATCCAGAGATCAGGTATCCGCGGAGCCTTGAAGAGTTCGTAGAGGAGGCAAAGCAGAGCGCTAAGGAGGGAGCATCGATAATACACGTACATGCGGAGGGTACATGGGGAAAGTACATAGACACGCTCAAGAGGGAGATGAACGTCATAGTCCAGTGCGGTATGTCAAGCCTCGACATAAGCGAGAGGATGGAGGTCTTTACCCACAGGGCTGACATGATATCTGTTATACTTGGACACCACGACGAGGCCTTCGTGAACGTCCAGACTCACAAGCTTCACACGAGGGAGGAGCTTGAGGAGTACATGAAGCTGAGCAAGAGGTATGGCGTTAAGCCAGAATTCGAGGTCTGGCACCTCGGGCACGTCTGGAACCTCAGATACCTGATAGGTAAGAACCTTGTCAGCACGCCGTACTTTGCGACGCTCTTCTTCAACTGGCCCGGGGGCAACTGGACGCCCGCAACGGTTCAGGAGTATATCTACAGAAGGTCAATGATGCCTACGGACGGGATCTTCAGCGTGAGCGTAATGGGCAATGAGATGAAGGAGCTGCTCGTTCACGCGGTGCTTGAGGGTGATCACGTGAGGGTAGGGACCGAGGACCATCCGTTCATAGGCGACAGACCCGCAACCACCCACGAGCTAGTTGCTTGGATCAGGGACATAGCAAATGATTTAGGAAGGAAAATAGCATCAGTAGACGAAGCCAGAGCCATTATAATGGGTGAGCTGTAGATGAAGAAGGTGGCAGTTATAACTGGGGCCGCACAGGGTATAGGAAGGGCAACCCTTGAGCTCTTTAACGACAGGGAATACATAACAGTAGGTCTTGACATAAAGGAGAGCGACGTCTGCAGGGGAAGGAGCGACTGTGAGTTCCTGAGATGTGATGTATCTAAGGAGGAGCAGGTAAAGGAAGCCATAGATCATATTAATACGAAGTATGGCAGGATCGACGCCCTGATAAACGTTGCAGGGATAGTACTCGTCAAGCCTATAGAGGAGACCACATGGGAAGAGTTCCAGAAGCTCTACGAGGTGAACGTAGGAGGGTACTTCCTCATGATAAAGCATGTCCTACCTATCATGAAGAAGCAGAAGAGAGGAGTTATAATCAACACTGCATCGGTATCAGGTCATGTTGGGCAGGTCAGGCACTCGCTCTATGGAGCTACAAAGGGGGCCATAATAGCTCTTACAAGGGCCCTTGCGTGGGAGTTGGCCCCGTACAGGATAAGGGTAAACTCGGTGAGCCCCGGATCGGTTGACACCGAGATGCTCAGGAGCGACATAATGGTTGAGGCAAAGAGGCTGGAAAGGAGCTTTGAGGAGGTCAAGAAGGAGAGGGAAGCCGAGCAGGCCTTCGGAAGATGGGCAGACCCGAAAGAGATAGCTGAGGCCATTTTCTTCCTGACAAGCGATGCAGCTTCGTTCATAACGGGGACTGATCTCTTGGTCGACTGCGGTTGGGTGTCCAAGTAGCTTAAATTGTTTAAATTTTAAATAAAGGTTTAAATATAATTTTTCGTTTTAAAATAATCAGATGGAAGGTAATGTTAGGGTTGGCCTTATTGGGCTTGGCGAAATTTCTCTGATCCACGAAGCCGGGTATCAGGAGAGCGGGGCCGCCCAGTTGGTCGCCTTCTGCGACGTTGACATTGAGAGGGCTAGAGAGAGGGCTGAGCCCTATGGGGCCAAGTACTATGATGATTATGAAAAGCTGCTCGAGGATGAGGAGGTTGAGACCGTTGATATAATGCTGCCCCACTATCTGCACTATAAGGTTGCAAAGGAGGCGCTTCTGGCGGGAAAGCACGTCGTCGTAGAAAAGCCTGTTACAATGAAGTACCAGGAGGCGATGGACCTTATCAGGACCGCCAAGTCCATGGGGCTTAGGTTCTTCGTGGCTGAGAACACGAGGTACGTGAAAGCCTACCAAGAGATCCTGCAGGTCCTTCGGAGCGGGGAGCTCGGTAACGTGTACTACGTGAGGACGCTAATCGCAGGCAGCGAAGTTGCTAGATATTCCGATACAGGTAGCTGGATAAGGCAGAAGTCGAGGTCCGGGGGCATAGTCCTAGACGCCGGGGTTCACACGTTTTACTTGTTCAGGTGGTTCTTCGGGGGCATTAAGGAGATAAAGGATGCATTCTCATGGCACCTCTTGGGGGCCGATGCCGAGGATAACGCAGTGATTATAGGGGAGCTGAGCAATGGGGCCTTCTTCGTCTCTCAGTTCTCCGACACCTCTGAGCTTCCATGGACAGAGAGACTTGAGGTCTACAGTAGAAACGGGGTCCTGCTTGTGGATCAGCTGGTCAACCCGCCCGCAAAGGTCTACCATGGCACTATGGACGAGGAGGGAAGGGTCCTTGGGGTTGAATATGACCCTGTTGGGTGGAAGGCAAGGTCTATCATTGAGGAGATAAAGGATTTTGTGGGGGCAATAGTTGAGAAAAGAGACTCGCTTGCCGATCCCGAGGACGCCGCGTATGCTGTAAAGGATGTAGAGGAAGTGCAGTCTAAGCTGAGCGTCCGTGAACACATTTGATAGCACAGACTAAAAGATCCATAAGGTTCATTCTCAGCTTTTCTGTTTTCTACTTGGGGCTTAACTATCTCTGGATATCCTACAACTCTCTGATACTTCCCACCCAAGTTCTCTACGCCTTCAGCGCTGAGCTGAGAGGCATTGCCCTAGGCGCCATAGCGTCCGGGGGAGTTCTGGTCGGAGTTTTCATGAACCTAATATCGGGAATAATCAGCGATGGTATGATAACGAGGATAGGAAGAAGGAGGCCCCTGATAATAGCCGGGGTTGCAGGGCTTATCCCCGTCATGATTACGGCTGCCCTATTCCCGCCGTTCGGACCTCTCGTTGCATCGGAGTACCTGCTAATGCAGATATTCTCGAACATGGCCCAGGGGTCCTTTCAGCCCCTTCTTCCTGACCTCTTTCCTAGGACTCAGAGAGGGGAGGCCGGAGGCTTTCTGGGACTATTCACGCTCATCGGCAATGCCCTTGGATATGGTCTAACCGGCCTTCTCATAGGGCTCGGAAGGCTCAGCGCGTCCTGCCTGACCGTTCTGCCGTTCATGCTTGTTCCATCAGCCATTTCCCTGTACACGGTATGGAGGCACGACGCGCCTTCAGGCGCCGAAGGAAAGGGGCTAATGAAGGCGCTGAAGGAGCTCTTCAGGCCACGGGAGAGGTCACCGGGGTTCTTCTGGCTCGTCATGGGATCCTTCTTCGTTCTCCTCGGGCCATCAGGGCTCATGTACTTTGAGCTTTACTACTTTAAGTATGTTCTCGTGCTTAAAAACCCGGCCTTCGGGGTTGCGATAACAGGGCTCGTCGTTCTTCTGGTAGCCATGACAGCGGCAGTGGGCCTTGGAAAGCTCTCCGACAGGGTTGGAAGGAAGATGCTCCTGATATACGCAGGGATTGCGGGAGGCTTTTTCATGTCTCTGATACCTTTTCTCAGGTTCTTCTACCTTTTCCTTCTCGGGGCAGCTGCTGTTGGCGCCACAACGGGAATATTTTCGAGTATAATGCCCGCGTTCGCCGGCGACCTCTCTCCGCCCAGAGCAACGGGCCAGTACATGGCCTACTCGAACCTAGCGATAGGCGGGTCATCAGCGGTGGCCCCAATAGTGGATGGGGCTGTCATATATCTGCTGGGCTCGAGCTTCACGGGTTTCATGACAATGTTTCTTCTGTCGGGACTCTTCTACTTTATTGGATCTACTCTCCTCCTTAGAACTCCCCGCGGATGATGCTGTGCACACACTAGATCCCCTTCCTCAGCCTGTATATCTTCCCTGCCCTTCGCATTATATATAAACGGAAATTTTTTCTCAGGCATAGAACCCTAAATAACCACGCCGGGGGCAGGATTTGAACCTGCGAGGGCCGAAGCCCACTGGCTTTCTTGTAATAGATCTCGAGGCCAGCCCCTTAGGCCGCTCGGGCACCCCGGCTAAATAAATTTCAAAAAAGAGCGATTTAAGCTTATTTTAATTTTTGACCAAATCATAATTCTAAGATTTTTTTGTACAAACTGATTACATCTTCATCATTATTTATAGTTATATTAGCTGGGATTATTTTTACATCTTCAATATGTTTTTCTTTATCGCTATAATCGCTAGCATCTATTATTAGATAGTCTATCAAATCGTCATAAATTTTTATCAAGCCAACAGGATCAGGTTCTAAACCTATCTCGCGCATCATTTTTGAAGCAGGGCCTTTATAAGTAGCCCCGCCTTTAAACGGGCTTATCGCCACTCTTTTTCCATGAAATCTTTTTATTTTATCTCTTAAATTTTTCACCGAAATTATTGGAAATATTGAAGCTAAAGGATTGCTTGGAGCTATAATCAAAACCTTAGATTCATCAAGAATTTCTAATGCTTTCTGTGAAGCTTTTGCACTTCCTGAACCTTCTACTCTGATATACATTATGGGTTCTTCTATTCTTTTTACGTAATATTCTTCGAAAGTAATTTCTCTGTTTTTTGTTCCTATGACAGTTTTTAGCCTGCTGTCTGAAGGAGGAGCAACTTTTACACTTAGTTCAAACGCATTAAGAAGCTTATCAAAGACTTCAGACAACTTTAGACCTGTTTTTAAAAGGTAAGTTCTATAAATATGAACAGCAAGATCTTTATCGCCAAGCATTATGTAAGGTTCAGCCTTCATTTTTTTCAGCATTTCATAAGTGTTAAACGTATCTCCTGATATTCCCCAGTTTTTGTTAAAATCAAACAAACCGCTAAGAGAGTAAAGTACAGAATCAAAGTCCGGCGAGACATAGAGTCCAAGAAAATATTCGTCATCTGCGGTATTTACTATTGAGCTGACATCTATACCTTTTCTATAAAGTCCTCCTACAACTTTTGCACCAGAAGTTCCACCACAAAGTATAGCTGTTTTAGGCATTCTAAAATAAAATGTATTATAGCCTAAATAAAGTTTCGTTCAAATAAGGTTTTACTTTATTTAAAACATAATTAGCCGCATTTGGCGTTATTTCGGCCCTTCTTCTGAACCATGTAAAGTTTGGTTCTTTTTCCCACATGGGCACTATATGTATGTGCACGTGAAATATTATCTGGCTAGCCGCCCTGCCAACGTTAGTAAAAAGCCTGACACCATCAGCATTCATCCCTGATTTGACCGCTAATCCAACTATTTTTGATATCTTCGCAAGGTCAAAAAGTTCTTCATCAGGTACTGAAATAAAATCCGGATAATGTTTTTTTGTTATGACCAGCGAATGACCAGGTGCTATTGGAAACCTATCCAATAATGCTATAACTTTTTCATTTTCAAAAATCTTATAAGCGCGCTCTTTCCCGGTTGATATTTTACAAAAAACGCAGTCCTGAAACATTACTTCTTTTACAACCAACCTTTCTTATAATCTTTTAACATAAAAACTCAGAGCAAAACAAGTTCATTTTCGTTCAACTTTAGTTCCCGGCTTCTTAAAATTTCTTTGACATGTAATGGTTCACTAGTAGATGGTGCATAAGATACTCTAAAAGAGTTTAACCAAGAAAGGGCTATTTCAGAAATGCTAGATCCTTTGTTTTCGGAAAGTTTTTTTAACCTGTTCAAAACATACCCATGAATTATTCTGTTTTTAAACGACATATAGCCTTTATCTGTAAGTATACCGCCACCTAATGGTGAAGATGAAAAAACGTTTATTTTCAAACTTTGAAGTTTTTTTACAACATGCAGGTTGTTTTTTGTTAAAGCATTAAAATCTATCTTTATGTGCTGAAACTTTTCCAAAAGATCTTCTTTATATATTTCTTTGATATAGCTAGGTTTCCAACCTATAACGCCAAAACCGTTTATCATTCCTTCATCCAGAGCTTTTCTAAACCCTTTTAATATTTCTTTTAGACTAACAAAAAGGTTTGGCATTTTAACTTCAAAGACGTCAGCCGGTCGTCCTAGTATATTTTTAAACATAGATATTTGATTGATTATGTTTTCATAACTGGGATAAATTCCATAAAATCTAGCCAAAATTATTATATTTTTATTCTCTCTAAGAGGTTTCAGGAAAGTTTCAAATTTTTCTATTCTTATCCAAGAATCCCTTAAGTCAAGGACGTTAAGACCTGAATTTAAAAAGGCCTCAAAAGCAAGCTTAACCCCCTTTGGGTTAGTCTCGAGTTTATCTCTCTTTATCGATATTCCGCTCAGAATTTGAGCGGCCATAGTTAGCACTACTACCGTAGCTATTTATTAACTTTCCCGCCGATTACAGAGCAAAGAATAAAAAGGCTTAGCATATAATGCAGTTTGTGGCCGCCATGGTGTAGTGGTAGCACAGGAGCCTGTGGAGCTCCTGGCCCGGGTTCGATAGCATCTGCTTAGCCGAAATTCCCGGTGGCGGCCATATCATTATAACTCTTCCAACCATTAATAATGAAGATGTCTGAGAACTCATGTTTTCCTTTGGTATTACAGAATCAGAGGCTGGCTTTGGTGACTTATTCTTTTATAGTTTAGCAAATGGGTCTCATAAAAACAATCCAGTTTATTAGTCATCTCAAAATGATGAAGTCTGTCATCGAACTTGAACATGCGTTTAAAATATTTAAAAACCAAAAATATTCATTATGCTCAAGATTTTATAAAAAGTAGCCGCATAGTAACGTTACATTTATCAATTATAATAGCTCAAGTATAGATACATGAGTAAAATAAAAGTTGCTATAGCCGGTGTTGGCAATTGTGCTTCTGCAATAATACAAGGAGTTTATTATTATTCAAATAAAGAACCCATTGGTGTCATAAGCGACAAAATAGGCCCTTACAGCATTTCTGATATAGAGTTTGTAACTGCTTTTGATGTATCAAAAAGGAAAGTCGGCAAAGATCTTTCCGAAGCTATTTTTGAACATCCTAATTTAACTAAGAAGTTCGTTGACCTACCAAAGCTAGGAGTTGAGGTACAACCCGGTCCAGTATACGACGGTGTAGCTTCGCACATGCAGGAATCGTTTGAGCCTGTTGAAAAAGGATCTGAAATATCATTTGTTTCCGATAAGTTAAAAGAAAGCGGGGCAGATCTGCTGATAAACCTGCTTCCAGTAGGGAGCGAAGAGGCAACAAGAGCATACGCAAAGGCTGCGCTGGAAGCAAAGAAAGGTTTTATTAACGGCATTCCCGTATTCATAGCAAGTGACAAAGAATGGGCAAAAGAGTTTGAAAAGGCAGGAGTTCCTGTAATGGGGGACGATGTAAAAGGTCAAGTTGGAGCTACAATACTTCACAGAACCCTTGTATCGTTATTTCATATGAGGGGAGTTATAGTTGAAGAAACATACCAAGTTAACATAGGTGGGAATACGGATTTCCTTAATATGACTGTTGAGGAGCGGCTAAAAAGCAAGAGAATAAGCAAAACTTCTGCCGTGACGAGCATACTACCATACGGAAAGGAGCTCGAAGAAAAAGGTAAGATAAGAATAGGACCAAGCGATTATGTGCCATTTCTTGGTAATACAAAAATCTGTTATATATATTTAAAAGGGAAAAGCTTTGCAGATTTTCCGGTTGAGCTTAAAGTTAAGCTTTCTGTCGACGATAAGTCAATGTTCGCAGCAGTAATGCTCGACGCAATAAGGCTTATGAAGGTTGCACTAGATAAAGGTTTAAAGGGACCACTTATAGAGCCTTCTTCTTTCCTGTTTAAGCATCCACCGGTTCAGGCAACAAGCGATGCTGAAGCTTTTGAATGGCTAAAAGGGTGGCTAAATAAACTTGGGTATTGAACCGATAAATATCGACGAAAATTTTGTAAGAAAGTATTATCCTTCCCGAAAAAAAGACTCGCATAAAGGTGAAAATGGCAGAGTTCTAGTTATAGGTGGTAACTGGATATATCACGGAGCTCCATACATAGCGTCTCTTGCTGCTTTAATTTGCGGTGTAGACTTGGTTTACATTGCAGTACCAAAACCTATATCAAATGCTATACGATCAATGAACCCAAATTTGATAGTAATTCCTTTGCCTGACTATAAATTTACAACAGGTAGCGCAGAAAGGTTAATAAAAATCATGCCTGAAGTTGATGCTCTTCTTATAGGCAACGGAATGGGGAAAGGGATCATAAGCGGTCTAAAAGAGTTTTTAACAGAAACTTCTGTAAAGAAGATTGTACTCGATGCAGACGCTTTGTTGCCAGAAGCAGTTAATGTGCTTTCAGGCTCTGGAAAAGATTTTATATTAACGCCTCATGAAGGTGAGTTCAGAAGGATCAGCGACCATGTTCTTAGTGACAAGAATTTTGATGAAAAGGTAAAGGTTGTTATGAATTTTGCGAAAGAAAAAAGGGCTACCGTGTTGCTTAAAGGCTCTATAGATATAATAACTGATTCAAAAGAATTATACCTGAATTCAACTGGTAATGCTGGTATGACTGTTGGCGGGACTGGAGATGCTCTTGCAGGTCTTGTAACAGGCCTTTTTTCGAAGGGAATAAAAGCTGTTGAAGCTTCAGCCATAGGGGCTTATATAAACGGTAGTGCAGGCGATCTTGCGCTAAAAGAAAAAGGTCTTCATTTTACTGCAACAGATTTAATAAATTATTATCCGCAAATAATGAAAAAATTTGACCGCCTAGTCTGATTTACTTCAGTACTTTTTTACCTAGCTGTGCTGGTTCTAAATTAAATACTATTGTTTTAAGAACGGTCATTTCGTCTATGCTATATCCAACACCTTCTCTTCCTGTTCCAGAATTTTTATTGCCACCGAATGGGAAATAGCCAAGCCCGTGCTTTGGCATGTCATTTATTGTGACTTCACCAACCTGCAGTCCTTTTGCAACTTTCCAGAGATCGTAGAAATTATTTCCGAAAACGCAAGAATCCAAACCGTACTCACTCTTTTTAGCCAGATTAAGCGCTTCATCTGCATTGTTAACCTTGTGTATTGGTATTACAGGTCCAAAAATTTCTTCCCACAATATCCTAGCGTTTTCTGGGACATCATATAAAACTGTCGGCTGTACATAAGTTCCTTCAACGTTCCCGCCAAGCATCACTTTCGCTCCTTTTTCTACAGCATCATCTATGAGCGATTTTATTCTTTGTGCAGCGTTTTTCGATATAACTGGCCCGACTTTTACAGAAAGATCAGTTATGGGGTTTCCGATTTTCCATAACTTAGCCTCTTCAACTATAAGCTCGACTAGCTTATCGGCGACTTCTTTGACAGGCAGCACAGCGCTTATAGCATCGCATCTCTGCCCAGCGTTTGAAAGTGATCCAGCGACTATCTTTTTAGCGGCCATCTTTAAATCGGCATCAGCAAGTACTATACAGTAAGCCTTTCCTCCAAGCTCTAGATGAAGCTTCTTTATGCCTGCTACCGAACTTATAGATTTGCCGGTTCCAGTACTACCCGTGAAACTTATCATACCAACGTCCTTATGCGCGGCTAAGGCATTACCTATGACAGAACCAGGTCCTGTAATTGCATTTATTGTACCTTTGGGAAAACCAGCAAGATTGAGGATTTGAACAAACATAAGAGTTGATAGCGGAGTTTCAGATGTTGGTTTAACTACTACGCTGTTAGCTGCAAGTAGAGCAGGAATAATCTTAGATGCAGGAATGTAAAGTGGATAGTTAAACGGACCTATTGCTCCAACAACGCCGATCGGTTCCCGTATGACAAGAGCTATCTTCTGAGCCGTATCTTTTGACCAATCGCCAGGAAGGTATTCCCCGAAAATTTTCCTTGCGTCCTCCATAGTAAGCTTCATCCTGAGGTAAAGCGATTCAACCTCTCCCTTGGCCCCCTCTTTAGTTTTTCCTCCTTCGAGCATCAGAACTTTTATAAAGTCTTCTTGATGTTCCATTAGCAGATGCCTTGCTTCTTCCATCAATTCTATCCTTTCTATTCCAGCTATCTCTCTAATCTTGTATTGATTTTCTTTAGCAGATTTTACGGCTAGGTTTACATCATCTACAGACGCCTTATAAACATAACCTATAAGGCTGTCATCCACTGGAGACCTTAAAGCATCCTTTTGCGAGCTGTTTATCCATTTTCCATCAATAAAAAACTTAAAGTTCTTTATACCATTTTCAGCTTCAAAAAGCTCGTTGAACTCTTTTGAAAGGTTCAATTCAGCAATTTTTTCGCTTGATATACTGTTCATAATTAATTTACAAATCAAGTATCTTATTTACTTTTATAACATTTTTCACCTTTAAGAATAAAAGGGGAAAAATTAATATTTATCTTTGAGAAAAATCTTTCGTGAAAAAAAGCGGTTTAGGTCCCTTGGAAATAAAAATACTTTCTGCTTTATCAGAGCTTAAAGAAGGTACAGTAAAACAGGTTTATAACTCGCTTCAAAAAGGTGACAGAAGCATTGCAATTACTACTGTTGCGACAGTTCTTGACAGACTTTTTAAAAAGGGCCTTGTAGAAAGGAGTTTAATAGACGATGGAAAGCCATCTTATGTTTACAGGGTTTCTTCAAACATATCTAAAAACGAAAAAACCATGTCTTTAGTTATAGATTTTCTAAAGGCTTTTAAGGAACCTCTGAAATTTTATTTTGCTTCAAACAGTGATATACCCCCTGATGAGCTAGAAAATATATTTAAGGCATTAGAAGAATAAATTGATTCTAATAACTTTTGTAAAAATCTTTGGATATTTAATAATTCTAAGACCATTGATAATCAAGCTAAGCATTATTATATCTATCATAGGACTGTTAAGTTTTTTGTTCTTACGGAAGAATAAGCATTTTATAGGAAAATTGCTAATGGCATTTTCAATGCTTTCCTTGATACCATATATTTTTGTAGATCTGCGATTTATAATAGGCGAATTTATGATATTTACAAGAGCAGTTCTTTCTGCAAGGATTGACTTTATAGTAATGCTGAAGAGGTTTTGGCTAGTAGAACATGATCCTATATTTTGGGGCATTTCTATAAGTGCGTTGATCCTTTTTTATGGCATAACATCGGCGCACAGAAGACCTTCTCTTTTACCGTTAAACGATGAGGAAACTTTAAAGTCGGTAAATAGTATATCAGGTTTATTAAAAATACCCCCACCGCAGGTTTATATTTTAAATACCGAGGAACCACAGCTTTACACTAACGCCAACAGATCCAAACCTTACATAGCTATATCTGTAGGCGCTTTTGAAACTTTTAACAGGGACGAACTTATCGCGGCAATAACTCACGAGCTTGCTCATATAGCTAATAATGATAATGAAAACTTTTTCTTTTCTTTAATCTCTCTTGTTGGTACTATATTTAATTTTCTAAACATAATAAACCCTTTGTTGATAAAAATAGAATCAGAATATGCAGCAGATGAATCAGCTGCTAAGATGGTAGGCGTAGAACCCTTAGTAAGTGCTCTTCTTAAAGTATCCGGGATCACACCTAGCTGGCATACGGGTAGCGGGTTTGTTCCCTCAAAGTTTGAATTATTACTTTTTACCCCCCCAGTTAAAAAAAGAATAGCTAGGTTATTGAACCTTTATAAAAGAGGGATTCTACCTAAGCAAGGAGATGTCTTAAAGCTTTTTTATAATTCTTGATATTCAATAGAGAGAAAGCAGTCTGGTGTATGTTAGATAATGTTAACAAATAGTATAGATGTAGGTAACTGTTATAACATAGGGGAGCTCTTTAGCTTCAGAGCAACTAAAAGAAGAAGTGCTTTTGATAAAATGCGGTTCTTAAAAGAAGTTTTAAAGAAATGCACAAACAGACAAACATTTATGGTAGACAAGGTTTCCATAATACAGATGTGCTGCTAAAGCTCTTGACCTTGATCATTACCACAAAACGTTTGGAAATACAAACAGGATTGAGACGTTCTTTATGACTTTAAAAAAGAAGATCAATATCCTTTCTAACAACATACACAAGAAATAGTATATGCCCTGAACGCAATGCCGATGTTCTTTTTAAGCAGTTCAAGTTTAATAAAGAAAATAACTTCATTAGGAGGCCAGCATATTTGCGCAATAAAAAACATAAAAAGATAAATTTATTAATGTATAGGCGGTAAATTTAATCGTGAATTACGTTCTTTATGATCTCTTGATAACTTTGTTTTTTATTTTATGGGTCTTTTACGTTATTACAGTGATTTCTAAAAAGGTTTACAGCTATTCGCTTTCCAAAAATTATGATGAGATTTCTGCAAGATATTTGAGCAGAAAAACAATTCACATACTAGCGGGAGGAGTCATTGCTGTGTTTGTCCCATTTGTATATAAAGAACCCATAACGCCATTTATTCTAAGCCTTATTTTAACTGTTTTACTTATGTACAACAGAAGACAGAAAAAAATGATGGGCTGGTTTCAAGAGGCTGGCAACTTTTATGAAGTAGACTTTACGATCATGTGGGGACTTTCAATACTTGTAGGCTGGTTTTTCGATAAAACTCTATGGTTAGGCGTCCTACCAGCTATATACATGTCTGTAGGAGATGGCGTAACTGGAATAGTAAGAATTATCGTATCTAAAAAGAGATACAAAGGCATTGAAGGGAGTTTGGCTATGTTTATTTCTATATTACCTTTTAGCATCACAATGGGTTATGGTGGATTGATTTCTGCTTTTGCTGGAACTTTGGCCGAAAAGCAAAATTTTATTGATGACAACGTAGCTGTCCCTGTCGTCTCCCTTTTAATATTGATTTTATTCAGGATAATTTATCCGCAATTGCTAAAAGGACTTTATTAAATAATTTTTTTATTATGCTATCGATTGAGCTGGCGCAAATAGAAACTAGCAGGGAAAAAGAAAAAAATCTATCTAAAATAGAAAACATCATAAAAAGTTCTAAAGCTGACATGATTGTATTTCCTGAATTTTCAAACTTTTATGTCTCAGACCTTAAGCCCGAAGAAGTTTATGAGATGGCAGAAACCGACAATTCTAACTTTATGGATAAAATAATATCCATCTCGATGGATAATAAAAAGTGGGTTATTATAGGGGTTTATGAAAAAAGTGAGGAATATCCCAAAGTATACAGCACTGTTTACGTTATTGAGCCAGAAGGAAAAATTAGAGCTAAATACAGGAAAACACATCTTTTTAGAGCATTAGGTTACGATGAATCATCATATTTAAAACCTTCTGACAATAGTTTTGTTGTTTTAAAAATAAACGACATTAAACTGGGAATTATGGTTTGTTATGAAGTAAGGTTTCCAGAAATCGCCAGAAGCTTGGCCTTAAATGGTGCCGAAGTAATAATAATTCCAAGCGCATGGTTAAAAGGTTATAATAAAGAAGATCAATGGATTACTTTAACAAAATCAAGGGCTATGGAAAATACAGTTTATGTTTTATCGTCTAACCAAATAGGAAATATTTATACAGGGATAACACTTGCGATAGACCCTGCAGGAATAATAAAGGCGAGAGCGAGCGAAAACGAAGAAACAATAGAAGTAAAAATAAACAGAGAAAGATTGGATCAGGTCAGAAAATATTTACCTTTACTTAATCAAAGACGTCCTGAGCTTTATAAATTATGATGGTTTTAAAGTAAATATAATAAATAAATGTAATAATATATGTTAATAAAGGTATACCATGCAAGAAGGCCCAAAATGTCCAAAATGCGGAAAACCCTTATCATATCTTAAAAGGATATGTACCGAATCAACTGAATACGAGCTTTCAGCTGAGGGATGTTATGAAAAAGCTGAAACAAGCGAAGAAAAATGTAGTGGATTTGCATGCCCTTTCTGTGGATTTATAATTGCTGAGGATGAGACAAGAGCTATTGAATTCTTAAGAAAAAGCAATTAACCTTAAAATCATGCGCAGAAAAATATGTCCTCGGTTTAATTGATTGTGTCTCTAATTACTGGTAAAGGCTCAATTAATTCGCTTAAATCTAAAAATAGAAGACGGTTTGTCTTGTCATGCTTTATAATATACTTTTTTAAAACGAACATAAAATTTCTATTCGTCTTTATCCATTTTGCATAAAAAATTGTTTGTCGATCTATAAATTTTCATAGAGATAAAAGGTTGAAAAATAAGTTTTGTTGATAAAGATTAAAAGTTCAATCAACAATATCTAAACTACAAAGAGTTGAATAAGCTGAGGATTTTATTTATAGTTTTGGTATCGGCTTCTGTTGGCTTAGGTATGATAATATTGATACTTGCTGCTACTACAGAAAAAGCTCCTGATCTCGGAGAATTATTTTTGCAGCTCCTTACTGGGAAGGCTCCTTCTGATATACCTTTTTTTGTACCTTTATCTTTCCTTCTATTTTTCTTGGCTACTTTAGCAAGTAGCGTAGGTGTAGTTTATTTTTTGATAATGCCCGAGATTCAAACTAAAGATATCATTTCAGATAAATCCGAAGATATTCTATCTTTTCTTTTACCTGACGAGAAGAAAATAGTTGATATTTTGATAAAACATGATGGTGAATATTTGCAAAAGTTTATTTCGAAAGAAGCCGGTTTTACTAGAGTTAAAACCCATAGGGTCGTGGTAAGGCTTGCTCAGAGAGGTATCGTTTCTTTGGAAAAACGCGGTAACACAAATATTATCAGGTTGAATATAAAAAATACAAAATCAAAAAAATAAACTAAAGTTTTATTTAAGAGCCATTATAGGAAAGCGCGAAAGCCCCACCTATTATTCCGAGAATAGCCCCTATTACGAAACCTCCCATTCCAAAAAAACTGAAGATTGAAAAGACTATTATTAATATACCCCATGTTGTGCTTTCTGCCGGTTTTGATTTAAGCATAAATGCTGAGATTAACACTATTATGCCTGATACTAGACCTAAAAAGAGCATCATACCAAAAGCTAAAGTGGGCCAAGCAAAGAACATCATTCTGTGATATGGTGCAGCTATTAAAAAGAATGGAATCATAAATGATATAAAAATGCTGCTCAGTATCATGAGTATTCCAGCTATTAAAGATAACGTATATGCTGTTCTCGGATAATTCTGTTGGTTAGTTGACATTTTCATCACCAGGCACAAGTTGAATACTTTATCTTTATAGATGTTTCCTGTAACGTTTTAAAGATTTATTTTTGTTATTGCAACAAAAAGCATTTTTTTATTCAGCATATAATATGAAATACAGTGAAACAATGTGAAACGATTTCTATTCATTCCTTTTAATTTTTTTAAAATCATTGTTTTATGTAACAATAATTTTTTATGCGCGGTAAAAACGCTAATGATAAATATAACGTTATTTATTTTAAGGAAGGTTTTGAAAACCTAAGTTTTGTGCAAAATCCTTAGCAAAGTGTATGAAGCAATAGATAAATAAGCAGGCCTCGCATTTTCCCTCCTGACCTCAATGAACAACCTTTACCCTGCGGAAACGATCCTCAAGATGTACAACGAAAGGCAGAGCATTGAGGCGTTCATAAAAGCAGACAGGTCATGGCTCCATAGAACCTGAGGACAAGGAGGTATAACGGGATAAGGCACGTTATCCTGCTTTCTTCCATTGCATTTAACATGATATCGTACTTCATCAACTCGGGAATAACAAAGAAGAAAACAGGGGTAAAGGCGTTCGTTGAAAAGCTTTCGTGCGCAAGGGGCTGGTTCATAAGGAAGGGCAACGCAATCGTTCTGTACTTTTCAGAGGAAACGCCTGTTGTAAAGCAATACCTGAAGTACAGCAGGGGTCCCATGCTTAGATAACTGCAGCCTTGCTCTGGATGGAGGAGTTTATGGTTAGATGGCAGCGTGCCTGATTCAGTTAACAAAAGCTGATAAGCTGGTTTTTTGCTTGATAAGGCACACAAATCCCTGTCATTGATTTATGCTGGAATGCAGGTTTGATCAAAAGCCCATACAAATGCACATGGTGCTCTATTCTAAAGTACACTTAGAATTTTGCACAAAACTTAGGTGAAAACATATTACGTGCATCATGGTTTAGACAAGCATTTGCCTTTGTCGTGTCAAGGTTGAAAATTTGGTTTCAGAAATTATGTATGATCCATTACAGAAACACTTTTAAAAACCCTAAACAAAATATTTTATTGCTAGTGCATGGCCATGGTGTAAAAGTAAGGTCAGGAGAATAATGAATAAACGTTAAGATGAGGAAACCAGACTTGTCTGATATAATGATGACAAAAAAACTCTGATTTTTATGCTTAAAAAACTTTATCTAATACTTGCTATTTAATTTAATCATGCTAGACGAAGAAATTGCGCATTTTGCCGTTCAGTATTCATCTAAGCTCGGTTTTAAATATTGTGAAGCTAGAGTGCAGCGAGATACTTACACATCTCAAAGTTTAAACAACGGAGTTCCAGATGTACCTTTAAAGGGCGATTTTTACGGCATTGGAATCAGAGGGATTTATAAGGGCGTAATGGGTTTTGCATCTACAAATGTTTTTACAAAAGAATCTGTTACTAAAGCAATAGAAAACCTAAAAAGAACACTAGAAAGCGTTGCCGCAACAAAAAAGAACGAAAAAATACAAATGTCTGAAGAAGATGTTTTAACAGCCAATTGGGCCGTAGATGAAAGAACTAGGTTCGAAGACTTAAGTTTAGATTGGTTCTTAAAGAAAACTAAAGAGTTAGACGACATTGCAAAAAGTGAAACAAAAATAAAACAGCGGCTAATCAGGTTAAGCGGAAGTCTGCAGCTTAAGTACTTTGTTAACTCTGACGGCACGATAGTTAGAGCCAGGATCCCAAGGTACCTTCTTACAGCATTTATTACTGCTTATGAATCTTCAGACATAGCTCAGAGGTTTATTGAAATAGGTGGAAGCGGTGGACCTGAAGTTCTTGACAGGCTTAATACATCTGAAAAATTTGAAAATGAAGTAAAAACTATAACAAAAATCGTTGGAAAAAGAAACGCTATAAAAGAAGGTATATATGACGTGATTGTGGGACCGGAAGTTGCAGGTATAATGGCACACGAATCTATAGGACATCCTTTTGAGGCTGATCGCGTAAGAGGAAGAGAAGGTGCGCAAGGAGGAGAATCCTATCTAAGGGATATAAAATCTAACAAAATAGGTAGTTCTGAAGCTAACATTTCAGACGATCCAACAATACCTTTTTCATACGGATATTTTCTTTTTGATGAAGAAGGCGTTAAAGCGAGAAAAAAAGAGCTGGTAAAAGAAGGATCAGTTAAAGAGTTATTGCATAATAGAGAAACCGCGGGTGATTTGGGTATAAAAAGCAACGCATCAGCAAGGGCAGCAAATTATACTGTGGAACCGATAATAAGGATGTCAAATACATATGTCGAACCTGGTGAATGGACTTTTGAAGAAATGATAAAAAATGTAAAAGATGGTCTGTTGATAAATTCTTTTATGGAATGGAATATAGACGACAGACGGCTTAATCAAAGATATGTTGGATTCGAAGCATATAAAATATCCAATTCAGAAATATCTGAACCAGTAAAAGGTGTAATTATAGAAACAACGACTTTAAACCTATGGAGCAAACTTTATGCAAGGAGCAAAGAACTAGAGTTTTCTGCTGCTACGTGCGGAAAAGGCGACCCTGAGCAGGGAGTTCCTGTTTGGACAGGAGGACCATATTTATTGTTTAAAGGACTAAATCTGAAGGTGAGATAAAAATGATCGCAGATAAAGTTAAAAATTTGGTTAAAAACTCTGTAGAACAGTTCTCGATAATAGAAAATGATGTTGACGAGTACATTATAAGATTTTATAACGGAAAAGTATCAATAGCGGCTAAAAACAAGATTCTATATTTACAGATATTAGCAACTAAAGGCAAAAAGAAAGTTTTTAAAGTTATTACTGATATGAGTTCGTTAGAAAACGGCGTTGAAGATGCGTTAAGGACGCTTGAACTTACAGAAGAAGGAGAAGTTCCAGAAATACATCCAAAAACATCATATTCCAGCAAAAAAATTTCAGATAAAGAGATAGAATTTGAAGAAGCTCTAAATAAAGTCATAAATTCAATCGAACAGGCGTACACATTAGGAATAGACAGGACAGCGGGAATAGCAAAACTCTACAAGACCAGATTTTATCTTTTAACATCAACTGGGAATGAAAAAGAAGAAACTAGGACAGATTATATTTATTATATAAGAGCTTTTAAAGGGAATGGCAGCGGTTTTGGCAACTCCGTTTCGACATCGATTAAGCGTTTTGATCCCAGTGCTGCGGCAACAGAAGCCGCTGAATATGCGGCCAAGTCAGAAGCCCCAAAGCACATCTCTGAAGGAAAATACACTGTCATACTTTCTCCCCCAATAGCTTCAACGATATTTGAGCTCGTAGCAGGAATGTGTTCTGCTTATTCTATAGACGTTGGTTTTTCATTTCTTAAAGATAAAATAGGAGAATTTATAGCATCAAAGGAACTAAACGTGACCGATTATGGGCAGATAGAGGATGGAGTTAATAGCAGATCTTTTGATGATGAAGGAACTCCTACCAGCACTACAAAGCTAATAGAATCAGGAAAGTTTGTTTCTGCGATACACAATTCTACTACAGCAAAAAAATGGGGAACCAAAACAACAGGCAATGCAGGAATAATAGACCCATCGCCTTGGAACATAGTAGTTGAAGGTGGAAATACAGATATAAATGAGATGATAAAAGAAATAAAAGAAGGGGTCTTTATAACAAACAACTGGTACACTAGATTTAACAACTATAGAACTGGCGAGTTTTCAACAATAATACGTGACGCCGCTCTATATATTAAGAATGGAGAAATTAGCCATCCTGTTGCAAACATAAGGCTTTCGGATTCTTTACCAAGGTTATTAAACTCGATAAAGATGATATCTAAAAATACTAGCTGGATCAAATGGTGGGGAGAAGTGGTAACTCCTGTAAAATCGCCATATGTTTTGGTAGATGGCACAACTTTAACGGTGCCTTAAATGGTGTCTATCATAAAGATAGAAAGGGAAAGCTTAAGCCCTTTAAAGGGAAAAGTACTTGATCTTGATGGATATTATTATAAGTTGTATAAAAACAGTAAGCTTTTAGCTTCTTTTGATTTAATAGAAATTATTAATTCATTGGTTGACGCACTTTTAGAATCGAAAGAACTCTACATATTTTCATACGATACTTTAAGTTTCATATTCATGAAAAAGTATGGAAGGAGAAGGTACAAACTTTTTTTAAGCAATTTTTTACGTGCGATAAGGGTTCTGGAATGTTCAACAAAGGTAAAAGCTACATTTATAAGGTATTCAGAACCCATAAAGAACGATCCAGGAAATTTAGAAGATTACTCAAAAGATTGTTATTAAATGGCTTTTACCTGCCTTACCATGGGTGGCCTGTCTTTTTTAAGTACTCTGAAACCACATATGCACTTAATCTCTGGTAAAGATTCAAGTTCACTCAAAGGTGTCTTTCTTCCGCACCTCATGCAAACAAAAAGTATACCCGTTTTTTCTTCTTCTAGCATACCAGAAAAACTTTCCGTATACCCTAATTTAAGCTTTCTTTTAAAATTTCTGTTACTTTCTGTACTACGTCTTCGTTAACAATCGGATTAGCAGGTAGCGATAAGGTTGTTTTTGAAACCATTTCTGTCTTTGGTAAGGGTCCGCCATAGTTATACGCTGGGGTCTTATGCACCGGTGGATCATAGTAAACTCTGGCATCTATTCCTTCGCGTTTTAGATTTTCCAGCGCCTTCTGTCTTTTTGGATGAAGAATCGTAAACAGATACCAGTTGTACTTTGCTCCATCTCTTATAGGAGGCAATGTTATTTTATCTGAAAGTTCCATAAGATACTTAAGATAAAGAAATGCGTTCTTTTCGCGTGCCATGAGGAACTGAGGTAAACGTTTAAGCTGAATGTTGCCTATTGCAGCATTTATTTGGGGCATTCTAAAATTAAGCCCAAAAGTGGTTATTACTCCCATCTTATCAAATCCATGGTTTCTTATCTTTCTTAGCGAATCAGCAAGCTCATCATCATTTGTAGCTATAGCACCACCCTCCCCCGTTGTCATAACTTTACCCGGATAAAAGCTAAAACATCCCATTTTTGATAAAGTACCGCTCATTTTTCCTTTGTAAGAGCTTCCAAGAGACTGAGCGGCATCTTCAATAACAGTTATACCAAATTCTTCTGCTATCTCAATAATTTCATCCATGTTTGCTACATGTCCGTATAGATGAACAGGAACTATTGCCTTTACACGTTTATTGACTTTTTTTCTTATTTCTTTTGTGTCTATAGTATAATAATTATCTATATCCGCAAAAACAGGTCTTGCTCCTACAGCTTTAACCGCGTTTGCTGTTGCTACAAATGTAAGCGAAGGCACTATAACTTCATCGCCGGGTTCTACTTTAGCAGCATAAAGCGAGGCTATAAGAGCCGCTGTACCTGAGCTAACGGCTATAACATGTTTTACGTTTAAATATGATTCAAGCGCCGTTTCAAACTCTCTAACGTATTTACCGCCTTCGTAAGATTGATCTGTAAAATAGCGTTCGCTTATTACTTTTTGAACGGCTTCTTCTTCTTCTTTATCCATTATAGGTGTGTTTATGGGTACTTTAGACATTACTTATACTCTATAGTTAAGACTTCTCTTAAACATTTCTGATCTAAGGTTTATGCGCGTTTTTTAAAA
The DNA here is from genome assembly GCA_023256355.1 of Nitrososphaerales archaeon. GTDB lineage: Archaea > Thermoproteota > Nitrososphaeria > Conexivisphaerales > UBA164 > CAYFFZ01. Next base: position 121,371 of record JAGDXJ010000053.1, read on the forward strand.
ACGCTCTGGCTATTATTTTTGAAACCCTTAGAGGTTCAGGCGTCCTTCCGCTTATAATAAAACTCTTTAATATGTGCTTAACTTCAAATTCATCGGCTCCCGAGAATCTAACCCAGTAATCGTATCCCAGCACAGAAATTTTACGTTGAGATCCAAGCTTCTTATAAAGTTCTAGTTTATTTAGTTGATTGTTTTTTATGAATGTTTCTTTTAGGTCTTTCCCCCTTTGGGATGTCACGCATATAACTGGCATGTTTAACGTACTGCTTATGTAAATGTAATCTACTATGTTGTACATGCTTAAAATGCAACCGTCTATCATTATGCAAGAAACATCATTCCTTTTAAGGGTATAAAATCCATCTATGATCTTTTCTGTGGCATCATCACCTCCAATTTTTGGGTTTTCAACAAACAACGCATCTAAAACCAGATCTTTTCTCATTACGGTACCAACTAAATAGCTTAAGTCTTGCTTTAGGTCAAATGATTCGGAGATACCGAGCACTCTTGCTTTTTCCTTAAACAAGTTTGGCAATTCTAATAATTATCAATAAATTTGTAAATTATTAAAAAGCTAACCCCATCAATTACTCTTACAGCCTCTTTAGCTCCAAAACCCATTTTTAAGGCAAAATTGACAGATCTGTTTCCTACTAAATTTATTATGGAGTTATTTAAGAGCAAATCTTTTAGTTGTATTTCATAAACTTTTTCTCCTGAAAAATATCTCGGGTCAAGATATAATGAAAAGCTTCCCTCGGTAAGCTTCTTACCAATCAGTTCTTCATCTATAATGTTAAGGACCTTATAATCTCCGGAAGCTTTTACATTTATTATAAATCCTGGTTCTTTAACCAACTGGCGATCTAGCACCACAGGCTTCACAAACTAAGAAAGTTATCTTTCTTTCTTTAACTAGTTTTGTATCTAGACTGCCACAAACCGGGCATGTTACGTAAAGTTTAATGTAATAATTAAGGGCATTTTTTATTGACGCCGCATCTTTTTTACCGAAAATTATTACTTTACCTTCTTCATCTATAATCATTGCGGTTCCGAGCTCTTTTGCTATTATCATTATCATGTGTTTTGGATCTCTTCTAAGCGTATCTGCTATAGTTTTAAAGTTCCTCCAGAAAGTCCTGTTTCCTATGATGATAACGTCAGGGGCAGGTATATTCAACCTCTGAGTAACTACTGACGAATCCTTCCTTAAATAGTCCTTTATTCTATTAATAAGATCAAAATATGTTTGCAACTGTATTTTTGATTTTATTTTTTGCTTATAAAAACATTGCCATAAATTGATATTGACCAGTTATTTTTAAAAATAGCTCTACAAAAAGTTTTATAAGATCAGCATTCAAATTGAGACGTCAAGTTCTATTTTGCGATATGTATAAATATAAGAAAAGCATAGCTGTGAAGGAAGAAGAATGGCTAGGCTACATTCAAGAAGGAAGGGAAAATCTCAGAGTCATAGACCGCCAGTTAGCAGACAGGCTACTTGGGTTGGTATGCAACCAGAAGAAGTTGAAGCCTTGATAGTTAAATTAAAGAAAGAAGGTGTGCCTAACAGCCAGATAGGAGAAACGCTTAGAGATGAATATGGTATACCCGGCGTAAAATACATTCTTAATAAGAGTCTAAAACAGGTTTTAGAAGAGAGTAAGCTCGTCGATCCATTGCCAGAGGACCTTCTTAATCTTCTTACTAAAGCCCAGAGGCTTATAAGACATCTTCAGGTTCATAAAACTGACAGAAAAAATAAACATGCGCTAGAACTCATTGAAGCTAAAATCCATAGGTTAGCAAAATATTACAAAAAGAAAGGCTTATTACCTTTAGACTGGAAATATAAGACCGTAGTGGCACAGCTTGAATGACGTATAAATTAGGTTCGCAAGATAGTATATTTGATGAGATAGCTCAGGTAATTCTAAAGATAATAAAAAATAAACGTTTTTACATCGAAACAGTAAAAACTTTAGATGGGATAGCGGCTTCTGCAATCCTTTATAAGACGCTGATAGAGCAAGGGGCTAAAGTAATTGTTAGGTTTTCTCAAGCATCAACTAAACCATCTCAAATTCCTTCTAGCGACTATAAGGTGGGAATCGGAGTAAAGCTTGAAAGCGCAGACCTGCTCATAGGTATAGATGAAGGTATAACACCTAATAAATTTGGCTATGAAGGACTTTTTGGTGGATCACTTTCAGTTATGGCTCAGCTTTTGAGAGAAAAGATATCAATGAACCCAGCAAGCACATATCATTTAGCTCTGATGGGCGCTTTTTCATCCTTTCAAGATGCAGGTGATAATAGATCTTTAAAAGGTCTTAACGAAATAGTTTTAGAAAAAGCACTCCTTAGCAAGCTTATAGTTGAAGAAGAAAAATTTGAGCTCCCGTTTGGTGATCTCTTGCCTTTGCAGGATTCAATAGCATTAAGCTATGACCCTTATTTCAAAGGAATTGCAGGCAATCAAAGCGTTGCTGAATCTGTAATCAAGTCCGCTGGCATAGAAAACATTAAAGAAGGAAGATTCATAACTTTACGAGATCTTAAATCTGAAGAACTTGAAATTATTGAAAAAACACTTGAAAGATATTCAACAACTAAGACTTTAAAGCGAAAATCTTATAGCAGGTCACACACAGATGAATCCTCCTTTGATTATAGTATAAGAGATATGCTTTTTATGCTTGAACCATTGCTCGTAAAAAACGAGTTTACTAGGGCTTTTAATGCCTGCATAGATTCAAAAAAAGAATTTAACACAGAACTTTTTTATGAAAGTGTAGAAGAAACTAACCATTTGATTTCTATATTTAACACGATAATAAACATGAGAGAAAGGCTAGTTGATGAAGGATTTATCAGGAGGATTGTAGGAACTGGCATGATAAATTTATCTCAGCTACTGTTTATTTATAAATGGGTTTATAGATGGGATGACTCAAAAAACAAGGTTATACTAGCTGAAACAAATGAAGGGCCGGAAGAAGTATTTTTAACATTGGAAAAAGATCCAATTAACGTTAATAACCTCCAACCACTAATAGAAAAATATAATGGAAGGATAGTGAGACAAATTCCTTTCATAATAATTTATGTAAATGTTATTAAGGCAGGTTTGTTGTATGAAGACATGAGGAAAATGATAGCCGGGGTCCCCTAACCTGGTATGGGGCAGGCCTGGAGAGCCTGTGGCCTTTACCGGCCTTGTGGGTTCAAATCCCACCCCCGGCGTGGTTATTTACGTTAATACGCTTGAAGAAAAATTTCCGTTTATATATAAAGTGAAAGACAAAGACGTCATACACGGCTATGGAAAGAAGCTAGCGTGAGCGCTCGAAAAAAGAAAGGCCGACAAGAGGATACCCGAATAAGACAGGTCGCTGTTGCTCGAATACTTGAACAAGTTGGAGGGCAAAGATTCGAATTTGTCCCCCGATAGGGATATTGGATTGTTAAGAATTTCAGATTAGAGTTAAGAAGCGCACCTCAACGATTTTTATAAAGATAAATCTTCTCAAAATTAACAGAAGCGATCCGCAATAATGGTATATTTAAGCGCTATAAAAAACCTATCAAAGAAAAAGCTTTAGCCGTTATACATGTTGAGCATGTCATCGTGGCAGATATCTGAACAGTTTGACATATCTCACGCTTCAGTGCTTTACCTAGCAAATATGTTCTCTTCTTTAATGCTTGATGTTCCTCAAAAAACTGATTGCTTATGAAACTAAGCTTAAGGTTAACGGCGATACAGTGTATGTGTGGGCAGCCGTGGATGTGGACACGAGGGAGCTTTTAACCATAAAGGCAACGAGAGGAAGAAGCACGTTGATGCAATGCTATTTCTGAAAGATTTATTAAAGAAATGTATAAAAAAGTCTAACAATTTATAGCAATTTAATGATTGTTTGGGCCGTTAATTCACGGTTTTTCATGAAATTTTTAATAACAACGGATTTTCTGTCTAAAAACTGGGCTAAAAAAGGGTATTAAACCGAAAACCTTATTGCCCTGCCACGGCGAATTCTAGTTAATCTTTACTTTTTCCTTTTAATCTTTACTTTTTCTATAATTTCTGGAAGAATAGATTCTACCCTTCCTCTGATTATTATATCGGCCAGTTCATCCTCCTCAGTCCGGCCTTCATTTATAATTATCAGCTTTGCACCTTTCAATTTTGCGTACAGTGGTAGCTGATTTGCAGGAGAAACTGAAAGAGAAGTACCAATTGCTAGAAAAATATCTGATGCCTTAGCTAGCTCTATAGCTTTTGTAAGAACATCTTGGTCTAAAGGCTCGCCGAAAAATATGATATCTGGCTTTAAAAGCCCTCCACAACTTGGGCAAACAGAGCTTTTTCCGGTAAAATTTTTTATTACATCTTTTAATGGATAGTTTTTTCTGCATCTGGTACAGACCGCCCTTTCTAGGTTTCCGTGGAGTTCGATCACATTTACAGAACCAGCCTTTTGATGAAGGCCATCTATGTTTTGAGTTATCACGCCGCATAATAAGTTGATCTTTTCTAGTTCAGCAAGAGCCCGGTGTGCGTCGTTCGGTTTAACTTCTTCTCCTAGGGCAAAACTGTTTATAAAAAGGTTCCAAACTTCGTCAGGATTATCTATAAAGTAATTTATTTCAAACTTTTCTGGATTTATTGTTTTCCATATACCCTGAGGTCCTCTAAAATCCCTTATTCCGCTTGGGGTACTTATTCCTGCGCCTGTCAAGGCAACAGTGCACTTACTGTTTAAGATGGCTTCAGCAACCTGTTCAGCGTTCATTGCGTTTTAATAAATTATATTTTCGTGAATTTAACCTTTAAACGTTTTTTGAAAATTAACTTTAAAGCTGGCCCAGAAGCGATGTCAGATTTATCAGAGGACATAAAATACGTAAAAGTATTTAACCGTAACATCGAATTATTTTCTAGCGCGGGGGTCGCCTAGCCTGGTCAATGGCGCGAGGCTCAGAACCTCGTCCCGTTGGGGTACGTGGGTTCAAATCCCACCCCCCGCATGAAGCATCGGTATGAAAATAATCAAAGTCGATGAAAAGGAAAAGACGATAAAAGTTAGAGTTGATAACGAAGATGATCTATGGGAAGTTTATAACGTTCTTTATAAAAACGACACGGTCATAGGAAAAACAACGCGTGAAGTTAAGACCGCTACAGCCAGCTGGAGAAGGCCCGTCACGCTGACGATACAGGTTGAATGGGCGGAAATGCAACCGATGACGAACAGGTTAAGGATTCACGGTACTGTTATAGAAAGTCCTGAAGATTTGGAAATAAAAGGCAAACATCACACGATAAACCTCGAACCCGGAAACATCATCACGATAATAAAAAAAGAAAGCTGGAACGATCTAGATTTAAAAAGGCTGAAGGAGGCTGAAAAAAGGACGTATATAAACGCTTTGATCGCTTCAATAGACAGTGAGGATTTTGCGGTTGCAAGGTTAACGAACTCCGGGTTGCAGATAATTTACGAAGAAAAGCTCGATTTGAGGCTTAAAAACAAGGATTTTCCTCAAGAATCGGAAAAAAGAGAGCTTGAAAAAGTTGCTAAGTCTTTAAATCGGCTATTTGATGATCTCAAGCCAAATATAGTTGCTGTTTCAGGCCCCTCCATATACCTAGAAAAGCTGTTAAATGTTCTAAAGGATTATATCAAAGATACAAAGATCGTAGCGGTAGATACTTCATACGGAGGTTCGGCCGGCCTCAGAGAGGCTTTAAAAAAAGACGCGCTTAAAGAAGCTTTAAAGGCAAGCGAAACATTGCAAGAACAGGAACTTATGGAGAGGTTTATGTACATGATCGGAAAGGACATGCCAGTAGCTTATGGTTTAGAACCTGTTGAAGAAGCTGCCCTTAGAGGTGCTGTTGATACGCTTCTGATAGATAGAGAAATTATGAACGAACCAGAAACAAGGTCTAAAATCATAAATATAGTCGAAATGGTAATAGCATCAAAAGGAAAGGTAAAAGTTTTTACAACGAACCAAGAAGCAAGGTTCTGGCTAAAAAATATGGGTGGCATAGCAGCGATGCTCAGATATAAAATATTCTGAATAGTTTTACTAATTTTTAGATTTGAAGAGCAAAACGTATGACATCCTCTCACGCTAAAGCGCGTGAGCTTCCCATGCCGCTATCCCCCAGCCT
>JAGDXJ010000004.1 GCA_023256355.1 Nitrososphaerales archaeon
CAAAGCAGCATGTCAGTAAAGGGATCACTATGAAAATAATCATTTACAATTATGGGGCAAGCAACCTGTACAGCATTTACAGCGCACTTAAAAGGTTGAATGAAGACACAAAAGTTGTAGAAAGAACAGATTCTGAAAAACAACCAGACCTTCTAGTTCTGCCCGGTGTTGGAAACTTTTCTCAGGCTTCAAAATCGCTTAAAGATCAAAAGGAATCTATCGTTCAAATGGCCAGGAAAGGCACGTTTGTGCTAGGAATATGCCTCGGGCTGCATATGTTTTACGAAAAAAGCGAAGAGGGAGAAGGCGAAGGACTGGGTGTTCTTAGAGGAACGGTGATGAAATTAACCAGGGGGAAGGTTCCTCACATGGGATGGTCATACACGGAGCTCTTAAAAGAAAATTATGTATGGAAAAGCGAGAAAAAAGGAGATTGGTTTTATTACGCACATTCTTATTATGTTCCTAGTGAAGAGAGGTTTGTTTATGCCGTAGCTGAAAACAGCGAAATAAAGATACCGGCGTTGATAATCAAGGAAAACTTTGTTGGAGTGCAGTTCCACCCTGAAAAATCAGGAAAATCTGGGCTCATGATACTTAAAGGGGTACTTGAGGCTGTTAAGAAATGAACGTGTACGCTGCTATAGATTTAATGTCGGGAAAAGTTGTAAGGCTTAAGGAAGGAAAGGCTGAACACCTAAAGCTATATTCAGAAAACCCGCTGACAGTAATCAGACGTTTTTATGAAGAAGGTTTTGAGCGTTTTCACATAGTTGACCTTGACGCCGCTCTTGGCCTTGGTGATAACTTTAATCTTATTTCTGAAATGCTAAAAGAGAAAGGTTACAAACAGGTTGCAGGCGGTATAAGAGACGTTCAAAAAATAAATAAATACCTTGATAGCGGTGCAAACAGGGTGGTTCTGAGCACCCTTGCTTTTGTAAACCCACAGCCATTATTGCCGATAAAAGATAGGCTTACAATATCGCTGGACGTAAAAGACGAAATCGTATCGTACGAAGGATGGAAAAAGGACAGCGGGTTAAAGCTTGCTGAAGCGCTTACAAACTTTTCAGAAATGGGGTTTGAAGAGTTCATAGTTACTTCGATAAACAGGGATGGGACCATGAAAGGATTTGACAGGAAGATTGCACAAAGTGTACCCTTTGAATTCAGAAAGAAGGTACTGCTATCTGGAGGGGTTCTGCTAAATGAAATAAAAGAAATTGAAATGCTCGGGTACAAAGGATGCATAATAGGAAAAGACTTATATGAGAAGTACTTTGGTGATGCGTAATGCTGGCCAAAAGAATAATTCCGTGCTTGGACGTTGACAAAGGAAAAGTTGTAAAGGGTAAATCCTTCGTTAACCTTGTAGAAGCTGGAGATCCTGTAAATTTGGCAGAAAGGTACAGGGATATGGGAGCAGATGAGATTGTCTTTCTTGACATTTCGGCTTCATATGAAGGAAGGAAAATATTTATCGAAAAGGTAAAGGACGTCGCATCAAAGCTTGACATCCCTTTTACGGTAGGAGGAGGAATATCGAGCCTAGAAGATGCAAAACAGATACTCTGGAACGGGGCTGATAAAGTCTCTATAAACACACATGCTGTGCTCAAACCTGAGCTGATAACATCCATAGCAGATGTTTATGGATCTCAGAGCGTTGTGGTATCGATAGACGCTAAAAAAGAAGCCAATGAGTATTATGTATACATAAAAGGCGGTAGAGAAAAAACCGCATTGAGGGCTAAAGATTGGGCAAAAAAGGCTCAAGAGCTGGGAGCCGGTGAAATACTTATTACATCTATAGACAGGGACGGAACAAAAATGGGTTATGACATAGAATTAACAAAGATGATAACCGATAATGTAAGCCTTCCTGTAATAGCCAGCGGAGGTGGCGGCAGGCTTGAACACTTTTATGAAGTTTTTAAAAAAGCCAACGCGGATGCCGCGCTTGCGGCTTCTGTTTTTCACTTTAAAGAGATCTCCATAAATGAGCTCAAGCAGTACCTTAAGGAAAAAGGGGTTGTTGTTAGAATATGATAGAGCTCAAAATAGATGATATAAAGTTCGATGAAAAAGGGCTTGTGCCTGTAATAGTTCAGGACTGGAATACAGGAAAAATACTCATGCAGGCTTATGCAAACAAAGAAGCTGTTGAGCTGACAATAAAGACTGGACTGGCACACTTTTATTCAAGATCAAGAAAAGAGCTGTGGTTAAAGGGGGAAACTTCGGGCAACTATCAAAAGGTAAGGAAAATTCTGATAGACTGTGACGGGGACAGCCTTATATATGTGGCGGAACCCAAAGGTCCAGCCTGTCACACAGGAAACTACTCCTGTTTTTACAGGTCTCTGGAAGGGTATAAAATGGTGGAAGATATAATCAAAGAGATAAAAGGATATTACGAAAATTCTAAGCTGATAGAGAAAAGCTGGGTCAGAGACGAAAGTGAAAAAGTTTACAAATATATCCTTAACCCTATAACTGAAAACGTGCCTCCTCCGTCTACAAGAGTTATGTCATTCCTTGCGGACACAATAGATAGCGTAACGAGAGATGATTTTGACAAAGTGCTGGTGCCAGAAAGCTTCGGGTTGCCAATAGCTACTCTTGTAGCAGAAAGGAAGGGAAAACCAATGGCAATAGTCAGGAAAAGAAACCTTGGAGATGAACCCCTGAGCCGAGTGGATTATGCGTCTGGGTACGAAAAAGGCACATATTATATTTACGGAATATCTGAGGGTGAAAGCGTGCTTCTTATAGACGATGCTATATCGACAGGTGGAACCGTGGAAGCTATAATCAGCGAGCTTCAAAAACTCAAAGTAGATGTTGTTGATGTGGCTGTCTCGATGAGTAAAGAAACTTATGGTGGGAGAAACCTGATATTTAACAGGTTCGGGTACATCGTAAAGGCGCCTGTGCTTTTATACGTAGAAAATAACGTAACCAGGGCAGAAGTCCATCTTGACGGAGGCGTTAAAAAATTTCTAGAAAACATAAAATAAAAATTTTTAAAAAATAATTTTATGGCAAGAATAAAACTCAGAGTATTCTACGAGCTCATAGATGTTCTAGGCGCTCATGAAACTGAAATAAATGCAGACACTGTAGAAGATCTTCTGAATACGATTTTGCAAAAATACGGAGAAAGAGCAGAGAGAGCCATCATGAACATTAACAACAGAAAAGAATTTCATGAACACTTTCTCGTTTATGTTAACAACTCTTACGTAAAAAGAGAAAGCTACAGCAAAGTAAAGCTCAACGACGGAGATGTTGTGTTGCTTATTCCTCCTGTTGGAGGAGGTTAACAAAAATAACAGGTTTTTAGTGAGCCTAGATCATTTTATTCGATCGACTTATTTAGGATACCAACTGATGAAACGATTTGGTAAAACAAAACGATAAACGTTTGTAAGCATTTCTTTTAAATATTGAGATGGATCTTTTTTAAACAGGAACGATGCTAAAATTATTTATGCAGGCTTTTTTAAAACTAGACAGAAAAGTTTTTTAGAAAATCGTTATTTTTGTCTTTTTAATATGGCTGAAAACAAAAAAATATAAATAATTCTACACACTATATTTCTGCAATGACACGATATAAGTCAATCAGTAAAACGTTGACGGCGTTAATTATAATTGTCATCATTGTACTGGTTGGTGTTGGTGGTTACTATTATTACAGTACTACGACCAAAACAGCTAAAGCACAAATTTCAAAGATCGCTCTGATTTTGCCTGGTCCGGTAAACGATTTATCATGGAACCAAGCTAGCTATCTGGCTGCACTTCAACTCGCGCAATATTTAAATTCTACAGGTCATAAAACGGTTTTTTCATACACAACTGGAGCATATACGACTAGCGATATACTTCCGGCTTTGCAAACATATGCCGGACAAGGTTATAACTTTATAATATACGCAGGATATCAGGGTCAGGTACCAGTTAACGATGTCAACAACACCTATAAGAACACTGGTTTCTTGGTGCTGGATGGATATTCGGCGGGAGGTAATGTTGGAATAGTTGTTGAAAGAGGAGGTCAGCTTGGTTTTGTAATGGGCGTTCTGGCAGCCCTTCTTTCTCATTCTGGTAAAGTAGCTATAATAGGCGGTGAAAATGTAGGCGATATAACTTGGATTACACAAGGTTTTCTGCTAGGGGTAAAATATGCTAACCAGAACTTTGGAAAAAACGTTTCGGTCATCAACATATTTGTAGGTAATTTTGATGATCCAGCAGCTGCAAAGGCTGCAGCAACTACAGCTATCTCAGAAGGCGCGGACGTTCTGTTCTGTAGCGGAGACGGGATAACAGAAGGCGTTGCGGCCGCCGCGCAAGAGTACAATGTCCCATTCCTGTTCGATGAAGGTAATGCTTCTTCTCTTGCTCCAAATCAAACAATGGGAGGTGTTGTTTTCACATGGGAGCCTGTGTTTTTACAGGCATATAACTACTGGATGACAAACCACACTTTACCAACAAAACCGTTCTACGCAACTTTTGCAAATAAAGGCATTACCCTTTACCTTGCTCCCAAGCTACCTTCCAGCGTAAAAACAACCGTCATGAACATTTATAATGCGTGTGTGTCGTACAAAATACAGGTCTATAAAGAACTTCCAAACGGCACTTTGGTATACTCTCCAGTAACTCCGCCTTATAGCAGTTTAACTACTTAGATAAAAAATGAATATATTAAAAATAATTCAAATAGTATTTTTTATATTTTTAGGGCTTCTGATAAGCTCTGTTTTCTTTATTCTTTTTAAGTTATCTCCTTTAAGCGGTCTAGGCACACTCTTATACGAAGGGTTTGGTACCGAAAATGGATGGTATAACACTTTAAGAATGACAATCCCGCTTTTAATAATATCTGTCGGGTTGAGCGTTCCTTTTACGGCTAAATTCTGGAATATAGGGGCGCAGGGACAATTTATTATAGGAGAAATTTTTGCTACATGGATAGGCTTAACATTCGCCAATATTGTTCCTCCTTTATTAGATATAGCGCTAGCGATGGTAGTGGGTTTCGTTGGAGGAGCTTTGTGGGCTATGCCTCCAACAATCATGAAACTTTACAGCGGAGCAAACGAAATTATAACTACGCTAATGATGAATTTTGTAGCTGTGTATTTACTTTTATGGATAGTTTCAGGCCCACTTGAAGGGGCGCAGGCAAAACTGGTCGGAGCACCTACTTCAGCTCCAATACCAGCCATGGATATGCTGCCACTTATACCCGGAACGCAGATTTCTAGCGGATTTTTAATATCTCTAATAATAGCAATTGTATTCTTTTTTCTCTTGCGTTATACAAAATTCGGGTATGAGTTAAAGCTAATAGGTGAAGGACAAAATGTGGCATCTTATTCTGGAATAAACATAAAAAGACAAATAATTTTATCCATGATTATAAGCGGAGGGATTTCCGGAGTTGCTGGCATGGTTTATGTTTACGGCATTACCTCGACTTTGATACCTCAGTTTTTCAGCGATGTTTCTACCAGCTTCGGATACGTAGGTATACCGGTTGCATTGATGGCATCGCTCAACCCTTTGGGAATAATCTTCACTTCAATATTTTTAGGAGGTATACTCAACGGGGCTTTTGTAATGGAAGCCATTTACAGCGTTCCGATAGATTTGGTTATAACGATATATGGACTCATAATGATATTTTCTTTAATAGGTATTATGTTCGATCTTTCTAAAATTTTACGGAGGAAAAAGATAAAATGAACGAAAGTTTAATTTTACTTTTAATAGAAACGATCCTGATCGGAATGGTTCCTCGAGCTATGCCCATATTTTCAGCCGCTCTGGGTGAAACTGTTGACCAGTCTGCAGGCATCCTTAATCTTGGGGTTGAGGGCATGATGCTCATGGGCGCCATAACGGGGCTTCTTGTAGATTATTACTATCATAATATAGTTTTTGCTTTTCTCGCAGCGGGCGCAGTTGGGATTTTATTTGGAGCAATACATGGGGTACTCGTTATAACTATGAAGCTTGATCAAACGGTGATAGGAACGGCTCTCTGGTTTGTTGGGTGGGGGCTTTCAGGAGTTATATACGCTGCCATATTCGGAATATCATCAGCGCCTCCAACAGTACAGACTTTAGGGCACATTTATATACCGTACCTTTCAAGCATACCATTTTTTGGCAGATTTATTTTTGGTGAAGATCCCCTGGTTTACATACTGATTGTCACGCTCATCGTTGTTGATTATTTTCTGTTTCACACTAAACAGGGGCTTAACCTTAGGACAGTAGGACAGGATCCAAGAGTCGCTGAAATAATGGGCGTAAACCCGTATCTTTACAGGTATGCAGCGGTTATTTTTGGAGGATTGATGGCTGGTATAGGAGGAGCTTACCTTTCTCTTGCCATAGTAGGTTCGTTTTATTTTGATCTGACTGCAGGTATGGGATTCATAGCTGTAGCTCTTGTTTATTTTGGCAAGTGGAAACCGTGGAGAGTTTTTGCAGGGACGCTGATATTCGGCGCAGTTTACGTGTTTTATTTTATGATGGAAAATATATATCCAAAGATACCTTATGAATTTTATCAAATGCTACCATATGTTGTTACCCTAATAATGATACTCATTATAGGTACAAAAGCAAGGGCACCAGCCTCCTTAGCTTTGCCTTATGTCAAAGGTGAATGAATATGGAGAAAAGCATCAAAGAACCCATTGTTAAGATGGAAGGCATAGTGAAAACTTTTCCAAATGTAGTAGCTAACGATGGTATCGATTTTGAAATTTATCCTAAAGAAATTCATGCGCTTCTTGGAGAAAATGGGGCGGGCAAAACAACTTTGATGAACATACTTTATGGGCTTTATAAGCCAGACAGGGGGACGATTTACATCTACGGTAAAAAGGTCAACATCAGGAACCCATCAGATGCGCAGAAACTCGGAATTGGTATGGTACATCAACACTTTTCTCTAATTCCATATTTTAACGTTTTAGAAAATATTTCTATAGGTCTAAAAGAGTTAAAAATAAATCTAAACACAAACAAAATAAAAGAAAAGCTGGATAGAATAATGCAGGAATACGGGCTTCAGGTAGACCCAGAAAAAAAGATAGAAGAAATGAGTGTAGGGGAAATGCAAAGGGTTGAAATACTGAAGCTGTTATTCAGAGGTGCCAACATTCTTATTCTGGACGAGCCTACCAGCGCACTTACTCCACAGGAGGTCGAAGAACTGTTTAAAAGCTTAAAAAGCCTTGTGAATCAAGATAAAAGTATAGTAATAATAACGCACAAGCTTTACGAGGTTTTTGAAATATCTGACAGGATAACTGTATTAAGGAAGGGGAAGGTTACGTATAAGGGGTTTACAAAAGATACAGAACAAGAAGCTCTTGTTGAGGCAATGGTCGGGAGGAACGTTGTTTTTGAAGAATTTAACAGGAAAGAAACAAACTATACGGGATCTTTAAAAGTTATAGGGCTTACAGTATATGGTAAAGGAAAGATACCTATAGTAAACAAAGTTTCTTTTGAACTCAAAAGGGGTGAAATTCTTGGTATAGCTGCTGTTGCCGGTAATGGAGAAAAGGAACTCATCGATGCGTTGTTTGGACTCATAAAAGCTAACGAGGGTAAAATATTTCTGGACGATAAGCAGATAGACAATAAGCCTACTAAAACAAGAACGCAGCTAGGACTTAGCTACATACCCGGAGAAAGGCTTACCAGAGGGGTAGCGGCAGGGTTGTCTCTTTCTTTTAACAGTATCTTGCACGATCACTGGTCAGATCCTTATATAAAAAATTCATTGTTGAACGAAAACGAAATAAGAAAATTTGCAAGAAAAATAATATCTTCATTTTACGTTAATGCAAACTCAGAAGAAACATTAGCCAAACAATTATCAGGGGGAAACATTCAAAAATTTATAGTTGGGCGAGAAATACTCAGAGAGCCAAAATATATTTTAGCTGTAAATCCTACTTCAGGATTAGATGTAGGTGCTACGCAGATGGTAAGGCAGGCATTGATAGAAATGAGAAATTCAGGAGCAGGGATACTTCTCAGTTCTGAAGATCTTGATGAGCTTGTTAGTCTAAGTGACAGGATCATTGTGATGTACAAAGGAGAAATAGTCGGATCATTTAAAAGAGGAGAGTTCGATAAGCTAAGGATTGGATCGTTAATGATGGGGAAGAAACTCAATTAGACATTTTATCAGGTTAGTATCTTAGCGTTGCTGCTTAAGCGAACACAGCTATGAACCAATAAATCTCAATACATGGGCCTAAAAGTTCACGAATTTAACAGAACGATCTGATTGTACAAGACTATTTTTGTTTTTCCATCTACGAATTCATTAAGCAATGTGCCGTTAAGCAGATAACCAGTTTTTGAGCTGTAAGTGAAAACATAAAGCTGTAAATTCATAGAATTTCCGGAATATGTTATATTAAAGTATCTTAAAACTTCAATTTGTGAGTTCGATAATACAACGTTAAAAACTAGACCGTTTAATAATTTTAAACTTTCGCCAGTATTATACTTCTTAAACAAAAGAAGAGGTTCATAATAAACAGGGCTTCCAAACGTTATGTTATAATAAGGGGCATTAGTATAATAAGCACCTACTACTTTCATGTTACTGATGTTAATAACGATGATATAACTTCTAAGTTCTTTATTTGCTATAATCCTTAGTAATCCATTATGAATACCTGTTAGCTTATATGACCAGTATTCAGTATAGTTAACATACGTGCCGTTCATGTTGTCTTTTGTGATATATGCGTAATCTAACTGTGCATTAAAGGTTTTATTTCCGAAGCTATAATTAAAAACGAACACTGTCGCGATTATAAATATAATTACTAAAGTCAACGCGACGGCATTTCTAAATTTTTTCATGATGCCTAATTTTTAACATTACCTATTTTTAGCATTTTTATTTTTTAAGTATCTAAAGGTATGTAATAATTTGGGAATACCCATGTGGGCGGCTTATAAGCTTTGCTTACCACCTCTTAGCGCATTATGCCGTTTACCCATTCGGGGCAGACCCCAGTGTCAGGCTTCGGCACCTTGTTAACGGGCCAGACCGCAATTAAAACAACGAGGCTTTTCCTCAATTCCCAAATCACGGTCAGAGCCCATTAACTGTGATATGCTCTCTTTTCTTTCAGCACCCAGTATATTATTTTTAACATCTTGGCTGATGCAGCAG
>JAGDXJ010000043.1 GCA_023256355.1 Nitrososphaerales archaeon
CGCGGGCAGGATTTGAACCTGCGACACTCCGGTATCTGTGAGCCTGGCATGCTGATAAGGCCAGCCTCTGCAGGCCTCTACAGCCGGAAGCTCTACCAGGCTGAGCTACCGCGGGCATAAATGACTACCTATTGTTTAGATTTAAATTTTACCCTTTATTTGGATGTGGGACAAAATTTTTGCTAGAATTTGTTTTAACCGATCCTGTTAGCTTCTCTTTCATCTAATCTATGACGTTGTACATATTTCATGGAACGATTCATTTCGCCTTTCATTCACAATTATATATTGATAAGTGCAGAAATTTCGTTGATAAAGGACGAAGACATCAGCACAGTACTCAAGGAGATAGATGAGCGCATCAGGAAAGAATACCTTGAGAGCAGGCCGAAGAAGAGGGACTGGAGGACAAACGAGCAGGCTGAAGCCGAGAGGATCAGGGAAGCCATGACTTCAATGTGAGGGTAGTTCACGAAATTAAACCAACTATAGCTGATAACAGGATTTTAGATTAACATTTTAACGTGATTTTACAACTTTATCATTATTTGTACATCCATAACGTTCGTGCCAGTTGGACCAGTCTTTATGAGTCCATTAACTTTTTCAAAAAAGGAATAAGAGTCGTTATTCTCAAGATAATATAAAGGATCAATATTTAACTTGCGAGCCCTATCCATCGTAGTCCAATCAGCTACGGCACCAGCAGCGTCAGTAGGTCCATCAATACCATCTGTTCCAACAGAAGCAACAATTTCCCCTTTTTTAAGCGAGTTTACAAGTGAGAGAACAAATTCTTGATTCCTCCCTCCTTTACCATTTCCCTTTACTTTTACGATGGGTTCACCTCCTGAGATGATTGCTGTATGTTCATGCGCATTCTTTAAATATGAATAGAGCCTTAACGCTTCCGTTTTGGCTTCACCGGCTACTATTGTACCTAAACTTATTGCATTTAGCCCAAGTTCGTTAGCTTTTTTAGCTGCAGCCGCTATAGCGTCTGAATTTTTACAGACAATGGTGTTTTTTATCCGTTCATAAGGAAATTCATCAGGTTTTACAGTTTCCGATAAATTGTATCTTTCAGGATGTTTGAGAATGTCCAGAACAATTTCATCATTAACATTGTATTTATTCAATACGCTAATTGCATCTTCAAAAGTTGTGTTGTCAGGAGCAGTCAACCCTGAAGCGATTGTTGAAAGATCATCTCCTATAACATCTGAAACAATGTACGCATAAATTTTAGCATCTGTGATTTTTGCGGCTCTACCACCTTTTAGATAAGAAAGGTGTTTTCGTACTGTATTAAGTTCATAGATGTTTGCACCGGCATTCATAAGCTGTCTAGTTATTAGTTTTAACCTATCAGGTCCTATAACGTAATCACCAAGCAACGACGATGCGCCTCCAGATATCAAAAATATTACTAAATCCTGAGGTTCTGCATTCTTTAAAATATCATAAACTATCCTAGCAGCTTCGTAACTGTTAAAATCCGGGTAAGGATGGCCAGCCTGTAGCCCTCCCTCTATTTTAACGTTAGAAACTGCAAACCCAACATCCGCGACTTTTGTCAAAGGCTCAAACATTCTGGGTGCAGCTTTTCCAGCGGCTATTACTATTTTTCTGTTTTTTTCAATTTTTTTTAAAAACTCAAGAACATCTAAAAGTTTTGGGTATGGATCAGCTGCTTTTATAGCTTCTTCCAGTAAAGGAAATATAATTTTGCTTTCATCAGCTAGTTCAATTTTATCAGCATTTAATATCATACATATATTTAAAAAACTGTTTCTATAAACATTTTACCCTAGTTTAAAATTTAAATACATACGTTTAAAAAAGAGAAATAGGAATGCAAAGAAACCTTTTAGATATCATCAGTACGGCTGGATACACAGCGCTTATTGAAGGAGAACCTGGTCAGGGAAAGACCACAATATCGTTAGCTGCATGCGCTTCTAAAGGCTCTTGTAAATATATTTCATATGCAGAGCCTGAAGAATCTTTAAAAAGAAAGCTATCAAAAGTTGAAAAAGGTAATGATGCTAAAATAGAGGTACTGAGTGCTATTACTGGAGAACCATCCAAGGTATTTTCTGAAATAATCAACGGGTTGAACGAAGGAAAATTGGTTATAGTAGATTCGCTTGATGCTTTTATGTACAGTTTAAAGGATGAAAGTGAAATGAGGTCATTCTTACAGATCCTTTATGGATCTTCTAAGCAGAAAAATGGCACGATACTTTTTATTTCCGAAAATGTAAACCCTGCATCAAAACATGTTAGGTTTATATGCGACGCGCTTGTAAGTCTTGACAGCGTTGAAGTTATGGAGAGCTCGATAAAAAGGGCAAAAGTGATAAAAGATAGAGATTATCCTTTAAAAACCCCATATTATTATTATACAATTTCTGACAGACTGAAAATTTTCAGCCCATCACCGATATTTCACAAGCAAAAATTTGGCAGATTAAAGATCTTTAACAGGCCCAGCGAAGGCACTACAGAAGCTGAGATCGCCTTAGGATACAACATACTCTATGAAGTCGATTATTCTGTTTCTGACCTTGTACTAAAAATATTTAGAGAAACCCTGGCAGCAGATTACATAAGATTAGGCTACAGTGTGGACTACTGGTTAGGTCCGCAGGAAAGCGAGGAAGAAGTCTTAAATGATATAAAACAGCTGGTTGGAACAAAAATAGATAGGCTTAAAACTATATACGTAGATCCTCAGGAATTTGAATATAACGCCGAAGAGTATCTTAGGCATGTAGTAACTACTTATGGAAAAGACAATTCAGTTGATATAATACACCTTCTCTTGCAAGAAGACTTTGCAGTAAAGCAACCTGTAGAGTATGAAAGGTTCGTAAAAAATGCAACAAAAGAAAACCTTAAGCTAAAAAGGATAACCATACTTTTTGGATATTCGAACCAAGAAGCGTTAAAAATTAGGGCTAAATATTCTAATGTTTTAAGGAAGATCATGATAAAAGATGGTTTCCTTTTCTGGAGAAGCTTAAGGCCCCTTGGTAATGTTCATCTGGCTGATCTTAAATTAGAAGAAGGTTATGTGTCTTTTGAAGAAATGTTGTAAGATAACTGGAACGTTTTTAACTGTCAAGGATAAAATTGAATAAATTATTACTTAAATGTAATAAAAAATACATTAAGTAAAGTTTTTATACTATATAGCTAATATTTCTAGCATGGTAAACAGGATAGACCTAAAACAAGATGAAATGCCAGATTACTGGTACAATATACTTCCAGATCTCCCTGAACCATTGCCGTCACCAAAGGATGACACAGGAAAATCGTTTGAAACGCTTCAAAAAGTCCTTCCCTCAACAGTTTTAAAACACGAATTCTTAACGGAAAGAAATTTAAAAATTCCAGAAGAGCTTGTAGAACTTTATCACCAGGTTGGAAGGCCTACTCCTATAATAAGGGCAAAGAGATTTGAGAAATTTCTTAACGCCCCAATAGAGATCTATATGAAGATGGAAGCATATACTTTTTCTGGTTCCCACAAGATCAACAGCGCACTTGCTCAAGCTTATTATGCAAAACAAGATGGGGTCCCATTTGTAACAACTGAAACGGGAGCAGGACAATGGGGAATAGCTGTGTCTCTCGCTGCGGCTTTAAACGGTCTAAAGGCAAAAGTTTTCATGGCTGGATCTTCGTACTATCAAAAAACTTATAGAGTTACTTTGATGAAAATGCTTGGAGCTGAAGTCCATGCAAGCCCCAGCGAGCTAACAGAAATAGGCAGACAGCTTTTAAAAGATGAGAAAAATCGTCATGGTTCGTTAGGTATTGCAATAAGCGAAGCTGTAGAATATGCTTTAACACATAATGGGAAGTATAATGTGGGAAGCGTTGTAAACTCAGACATAATGTACAAAACTATTGCTGGAAATGAAGCATTAAAACAACTGGAAAAGGAGGGCATTGTTCCTGATTATATAATAGGTGCTGTTGGAGGTGGCTCAAACTATGCTGGTTTAGCCTATCCGTTTTACGGAAAATTTAGAAACAAAATCAAGTACATAGCAGCCGGGTCTCTTGAAGTACCTAAAATGACAAAGGGTGAATACAAGTACGATTTTCCAGATACAGGTAAAATACTACCTCAGCTCATGATGTATACTATAGGAAATGAATTTATTCCTCCCCCAATATACGCGGGCGGGTTAAGGTATCACGGTGTTGCGCCAACGTTGAGTTTGTTGATGAAAAATGGAATAGTAGAAGCAAGAGATTACGATCAGGAAACAGCTTTCAGGTTCGCAGAACTTTATACGAGAACCGAAGGTTATGTACCGGCTCCTGAAACGGCTCATGCGCTCCCTGTAATTAAAGAAATAGCAGAACAAGCTAAAAAAGAAGGTAAGAAGAAAACGATATTGATGAGCTTTTCAGGTCATGGATTGCTGGACCTTGGTTCTTACGCTACAATGTACACATAACGTTATATTTAAAACATTAAATTATTTAGGTTATGATTTGTATTTCAATAAATGGTTATACTTTTTACAGAACTGATTTGTTTAATTTTTGGAATAAGGTCTCCATGTATCTGTCCGTCTGTAATTATGTAAAGTTTTGGTTCTTCATAAATTTCTGGATCTTCAGCGATGACTTGCTTGATGCTTAGCTTTGCAGATGATATCAATGATGATACAGCAGAAACAATACCTTCTTCTTTAGGATTCTTTGCTGTAATTTCTATCACTCCATAACCAAGTTCAGAAGCGACAGAAACCATGTTCACGGTTGTCTTTAATTTTGAAAAAACATTAGATAAAAACGGATCAGACGATATTTCTTCGATTAGCCCTTTTACAACTCTTTGATCCACTTCTGCGGCCCTTGCTATTGAAGCGTATGGAACTTCTATGTCGTTACAGTATATAGATCCTTCTTTAATAGATAGCCCATAAGAAATTAACTTTTTAATTAACTTAACCTTAGCGGGTTTATCTTTATATTTTTCAAGTAGCATTTTCATAAATGAAACCAATTTTACCATAATTTAGTGTTCATCTTATTTAAGTTTACCTGATACGCTTTAAACATAAAATGCGGTTTAAAGAGGTTGTTGGGCTATTATAAAGATATGTATTTAATTTTAAAATACCAAATATAGTAAAAAGAAAAATTTTAAAATCTATTTTATTATTATTAGGTTTAAAAACTTGGAATTTGTACCTTTTCGTTAATAGCCCCGGGCGGGATTTGAACCCGCGACCTACTGCTTACAAGGCAGTCGCTCTGACCGACTGAGCTACCGGGGCTCCTCACTTAAGACATCATAAAGTTCATATTTAAAAATTTGGCTGTATTCTTCATCGTCTGCAGATATTTCTTCATAATTGTTAGTTTCTAAAGCTTCAATAAGCGTTTTCATATGAATGCACCCTTCAGGTTTTTTCCTAAGATTGTAATCAAAACAGGTGCAAAAAGTCTTGCTGGTTATATAATCGTGATGAAAGCCTTTTACTATATACAAAATTTTACCCGATGGTTTAAAAAAATACTTTATTACGGTAATGCCTTTTTGCATTAGATTTATTAAGCGACCTAAGATAAAAATTTTAGGGCTATGAATTGAGCTGGTAGTGATGACCCATGATTGATGACACCAATTATGAGCCCCTCTATTTAAAATCCTTGAACGCCTGTAACGTTTCTAGAATAACTTTTTGCCATCATTCTGGCCAGCTTTACGCTTCTTCTTAGAGTTTTGAAAATCAGAGGTAACATGTATCTTTTTCTAAAGAGGTAATCAAACCTTAGGTAAAACTTTCTGTAGGCCTCTGTGAGCTTTCTTGAAACCAAAGATGCTGAATAGCCAAAGGCTTCATATTTTATTAGAGGATGTAAAACAGTATAAAGATCCCAGTCCTTTGTCATTATCAAACCTTTTTTATCAAGTTCATAGTACACAGGTGTGCCGGGGAATGGCGTCAGTATCGAATATTGGGCATAATCAGTGTTAAGTTTGATCGAAAATTTAATCGTCTGGTTCATTTCATCGGGAGTTTCTCCAGGATAACCTAGAATAAACGAGCCCAGTACTTTAATACCGTATTTTTTCGCTAAATTTACGGCTGCTTCGGCCTGCTCTAGTTTTATACCTTTTTTCATAAGGTCTAAAACTCTTTGAGAACCTGATTCAATACCATAATATATGTTTTCAGTCCCTCCTTTTCTTAACTGCTGCATAAGTTCTTCATTTATGGTGTTAACTCTGCTTGATAAAGAAAGCCTGATATCAAGCTTTTCTGAGATTATAGCGCTCATCACTTCTGAAGCTCTTTTCATATTTAAAGTAAAAGTATCATCAATAAACTCAATGTCCTTTACATGATATTTTTCTTGGACTTCTTTGATTTCGTCTACTACGTTTTGCACGCTTCTCATCCTGTACCTTCTACCCATCATTTCCGAAGAAGAACAGTATTGACACTGGAAAGTACATCCTCGTGTAGTTAGTATAGGCGCTTCAAGTACACCGTTCCATCTGTAACGTTCATAATCTACAAGATCGCGTGCTGGGAACGGTATTTCATCAAGGTTCTGTATAAAGGGCCTAGGCTCGGTCATTTTTATCTCACCATTCTTATCTTTATAAAAGATTCCTTTTACTTCAGAAAAATCTCTGTTTTTATCAAATGCCTCAATGAGCTCATGCAAAGTTTCTTCTCCCTCACCGATCGCTACAATATCTACACCATGATGAGATAATGCTTCATCTGGCATAAAAGTAACATGAGGTCCTCCAATTACTGTAAGTATATCTTTAAACCTCTCTTTTATGGCATCGAGCAGCTTGTAGGCCGTTTTTACAGTTGAAGTAAAAGCAGTAATTCCTAAAATTTTAGGGGAAGTGCTTTCTACGTATTTTAATGCATCTTCAAAAGAAAAGTTTTCTAAATCCATATCCAGTATTTTTGGGTTATAGCCCTTTTTTCTAACATAAGCGGCAAGATACATAGAAGCCATCGGTGGTCCATGAAGTTCTAAAAGCGTTTTTAATTCAGCGTTTTGAGGAGGGTTGATCAGCAACACATCAACGCTTTTCACAGTTTAAAATTATTCTGACGAAGTGTATATATGTTACTATTTTTTCAAATATGTTTCAATTAAAAATTATAAAAATATACAGAAATTGTTTATGAAAAAATCAACCATAAGATTGTGGAGAACTTTTTTTAATAAGCTCTTTTGGGACATTGACTATTCTTACAACGTTTGTGCTCTGTATACCGTATATAGGTAAGCCGGTATTTGGGTCGTTTCCAAGCCTGAGAACAGCCGTAATTTCCATCTTGACTTTAATAACAGATCCATCCTTTAGCTTGAGTGTTATCCAGTTTTCTCCTCCTTCTGTTTCGAAATCAATTAACTCGGGCGTTCCTACAAACATTTTATCTCACTAAATTGGCACGTACTCGACCCTTGACCCGTTTTTAGTAATTATTAACAGGTCAACACCATCCCCGCTAGACGCATCTCTCTTTAGGGCTGACTTTATGCCTCTTAAGGCTAAGTTTTTTGCTTCTTCTACCGTTATATCGTCTTTATACTCATTTTCGATCACTCCTATAGCGATTTCTTCTCCAGTACCCACAGCGGCATATTTATCGGGGATCAAAGAACCCAGAGGATCTAAAACATAAAGTTCGGGTTTTTCCCCCACACCTCCAACTATGACCTGGGTTAAAAGCGGGAATAACCTATTTTCAAACATAAGGACGGACATAACTTTCGCTACATTGTTTGGATTTACAGGTCTCCCTGTTTCTATCTCTTTTCTTTTTACTATTGACTGTACAGTTTTAACTAATATCTGCATATCGCCTACCATACCTGCGCATGCTGCGCCTATCGTTTCAGTAATTTTAAAGACTTTAATCGTGTTCTTGCTTACTACATAGTTGCCGTAAGCGTACCTTCTTTCAGCTCCAAGAACGACTCCATCCTTGGCAGTAATACCAACGACTGTAGCACCAGGAAAATACTGTAGCATCATGCTATGAAATTTGCATTTCCGATTTATAAGTTTATATCATAAAAATATAACATAATTTTCTGAAGTAATCTCATTTAAGTATAACAAAAATTTCATGCGTTTGTAAAAAAGGTTTACAATTGATAAAAAAATTTTACATGTATTAAAAACTTATTTTTATCTTTATCATATTATATCACTATGAAGATAGCAGTTATAGGAGACCTCATAATAGACATAAAGGGGTTTTATGAAGAAGAAATAAAGGCCGGCAAAAACATATTGTTAAAAAATGTAAAAAAGAGTCCAGGAGGCGTCGCAAGCAATACTGCATATTACTTGAAGATGCTAAAAGATCAGGTATTTGTTTTTGGTTCTGTTGGAAAGGATTTTTGGGGGGATTATATTTTGGGAGCTTTGAAAAATATATCCGTTAATGTAGATCACGTAAAACGCGTTAATGCAATGCCAACTGGTTTTTTGATTGTTGTTTTAGATGCTGATTCAGAAAGAACCATGATAGGGAGCAGGGGTGCTAACGAAAAGCTTGAAGTTTCACAGGATGAACTCTTAAGCATACATCCTGATTGGATACACCTTTCTGGCTATTCTATTCTAAACAGAAGGGGAAAAAAGATCCTCTACAACGTAGAGCAGGCTGCAAAAAAACTCAGCATAAACTATTCGGTAGATTTGGAAGGTATAGAAACCGGAGATTTAGATTTCTCTATTGCTCAACCAATCATTTTTTGTAATGAAGGCTTTTGTAGTGATAAAAACACTAAAAATTCAAAGATTACAGTAATAAAAGCTGGATCAAAAGGATGTTACAGAGTTTATAATGGTGAAGTTATTCAGCACAGCGCTCCTAAGGTAAGCGTGAAAGATACTACAGCAGCCGGTGATGCTTTTGACGCTGCTTTTATACACGCTTACTGGAAAAAAGAAGATGTTGACTTTTCATGTGAATTTGCAAACAAAATTGCCGCCAATAAGGTTACTAAAAAAGGGAACTGGGTTAAAATGTCGTTGTCAGCAGTTTCAATATAGATAAGCTTATACAGATTTTCGGATCTGGATAACTCAGCCGTGCATG
>JAGDXJ010000001.1 GCA_023256355.1 Nitrososphaerales archaeon
GGCCTTCAGGAGCGCCTCCAGCGCGCCCCACTCCGCCGGTGCGCCCACCAGCACGTGGTAGTAGACCTCCTCACGGGTATGGAATTCCGCGCGCACGTCCACGCGTGGAGGTGTGGAGCCGCACTCCACAACCGAGCGGATGAGGAGCTGCTCCAGCCACGCGGCGAGGTGCGCCTCCAGCGCGCGACGCACGTCGTAGATGTCCACTGCCATGGGGATGCGTGCTAGTACCGCTTAAAAGCCGAAAACAGGGAGAAAGGGGGATTAGGGGAATTCGCGCGCCTAGTTCGCGGTCACCGTCACAGTGGAGGTCGTGGAGCTGCCGGTGTTGCTGCTCGCCTGCACGATTATCGTGTACTGCTCACCTGACGTGAAGGATCCTGTGAACGTCCCGGACCATGACTGTCCAGGCGGAATGCCGTTGGAAGGTAGGCTGGGCGACAGTTGCGACACCTGGTTCCCGTTCTGATACACGCTTACTGTCACCGAGCTGATTATGCTCGACCCCGTGTTCTGCATCGTGAGGGTCATCACGCCGTTCTCGCCGGAGATGTACGCGCTCTGTATCGACACGGCGGTGCTCGAGGACGCCACGCCGGCCTTCCCTGTGAAGATCTGATGCACCAGAACCCCGGCCACGACGGTGAGCGCCAGGAGAATTATGACGGCGAGCATCTCGGATATTGCCTTGCGCCTGTGCGCGTCGGCGCGAGTGGAGTGTGGCGCGCCAACCATGGGGATTGCGGTTGCGGCCTTCATCATCCCCTCGTGTTTCGATTCCTTAGTAACTAATGAAAAAGAAAGGGGAAAAGCGGCTCCGTCCCTAGTGCTGTGCCCCCAGCTCCGCGCGGGCGTCCGCGGTCAGCGCCTCGCTCAGCGCCTCGTCGAGCGCGTACGCCTCCACCGTTATGTCCGCGACGTGGAGGTGGTACGGGAAGCAGGGGCGGCTTGAGATCTATTTCGATGAAACTAAGCATGCGTGGTATGCATCGATCCCTATGGAAGTGGACGCTGAGGCTGCAAAGAGCGGGAAGCCTGCTAAGAACATCGTGAAAGGAGAGTATAAAGAAATTCAAAAAGAGAAGCCAAAAGGCGAAAAGAGTGCTTCAATAGACCTTGGAATAAACGTTCTTACTTCGGTTGTCGTTTCTGATGGAACGTGACTTTTATACAGAGGTTCGAGAGCAAAAGAGGACTTCTTTTATTTTCAACAAAATATTTCAGAAGTTAAGTCGCTCGAAGACCGAGCAAATAACTTAAAGCTGAATGATTGATCTTAAGATTTCGGGCTTGAAAGGAGGTGGCTTGAAGGAAAGCTGAACCGCAGAATGGCTCATTTGTACAGGATTATGGCCTCTCACCTGATCAGAAAGCTCTGGGTAGGGGTATCAGCGCTGTACATCGGCTATCTGCTTATTGGTTAGCTTACCATTAACTTTTGCTTTTATTATCCATTCTATCTGTTCTTTGCTAAGTCTGTTCATCCTGTATCTCTTAACTATGCTTATCCAAAAATCGCTCAAATAATGTTTATTTTTTAAGTATCTAAGGGCATGTAATAATTTCCAGATAAGAGAGCACCGCATAAACGTTAATAAAACTTAAATACAACATTTTTAATATAAAAAATATGTTACAGATAGTTTTACCAAACACATACCAGCAAATTTTATACCTAGTTTTGGCGTTAGCTGACGGAATTCTGTTTGGATTAGCGATAAAAAAAGGCATTCTAGCTTTTATAATCTTTATTATTGCAACGCTCCTTGCGACTTATATAGGAATATCGCTTCCCGGTCTTTCTTTTACGACATTTATAAGTAAGGGTGTAACCTTGCTCATGTATGTAGAATCTAAAATACCAACTCTTGTAGCTGGTGTGCCTATAGTTTTTTTGGTAGGTCTAGCTATAGGATTATGGAAGGGTTGATTTAACCTTATGGTGGTTAGGGGGCAGAAGTCCCCTTCTGCAAGCTGTAGATAGCCTCCTTGTAGAAATGTTTTAAGCCTTCTGCTCATGATCTTTGCAGGAATACACTGCCCCGAAAACTTTGCAGATCTAAGGGAATCCGCGATGCCTCTAATAAGGCTAGCACTCTGATCGAGCGAAAACAGCGATAATGGAGCTTTGCCTATGGAACGCATGCGAGACGCCGGATGATCTTGCAATAACATGATGGAATACATGCAAAGCATTCCTCATGTGAAAGCGTGCCGATGAACCGGAAGCTCCAACCGCAAGGTTAGGGTAGTTCACCATTATGAGCGTCAAGCGGCGCAAGTCTTCTTTCGTGAAATATTTATTTGACAACAATAATTAATCAAAAGATAAACTGGAACTCCGATATCGAAACTGGGAGCTCGCACTTTTAGAGAAAAAATTCTTCGTATCATCTCTTTGGCAGATAGCATAAAACAACGGTTACTTTCGATAGAATTTCCGTAATAGATAAAGTCTAAGTCTGTTCAAAGTGGCAGGAAATTTTCACGGCTGATTATGTATTCTCTGTACATAAAGTCATGCAGTTTGAATTCTCAGAAAGTAAAAAATATACCTAGGGATTATGTTATAAGTTATATGGAATTATTTGAGGGAACGTTTAGGGACAGTTCGGGCCGCTCATATCACATAAGAGCTAAAGAAGGAACGCTCAGCCCATATTCAATAAACGCAGGTAGTCCAGAAAGGGTCGAAAGTGCTGTATCTCTTTTAAGCGATGTAGAATTAATAAACAAAAACAGAGGCCTTTATGTTTATAACGGTCATTATGGAAGCCTTCCAGTAACGCTCTTCTGCACAGGCATGGGACCTGGGTCAGCTGAAATAGCTTACACAGAATACCTTGCAAACGTAGATTACGGCATATCAAAAAAAGTTTTTAGCATAAGGGTTGGGACAGCTGGAAGTTGGTCAAGTTTCGTAAATCCCGGGGATTTTGTTGCAGAAACTGGGCTAGTCAGAAATGAAGGCGCATCACTGAAAATAGCCCCATTAGAGTGGCCAGCTAGAACGGACATCATTGTTTTGCTTGCAATAGCTGAAGCTGTAGGTAAACTGAAAATGGAAAAAAAGTTCTGGTTTGGACCAGGTATAACAAAAGACACGCTTTATGCAGACGAGGATCCTGAAAGGAGGTCTGCGTTGCCATGGATGATCGAGGCTAAAGCGAAATCTTATGAAGATATGGGTGCAGTCTCAACTTCAATGGAATCTTCTGTTATGGCCTTACTGAGCGAGTTTTACTCAAGAAGGTTAAGGGGCAAAGGCATTAGGGTAGGTTTTGGAAGCATACTTTTAATAGTTTCTCCATATTATGGGCAAGAAAAGCAAGTCGAATTTAAAGTAAGTGAAGAAGACGAACTTTTGGGTGTCAAGGTCGCCCTTAAAGCTCTAGAAGTTGTAAATTATATGCAAACGGTTGAAAAAGAGGGGAAAAAGATAAGGTTAGAAGAAGCTGTTTCGGTTCTTAATTCTAGGCTTCTTTATTAGCTTTTAACTTTTATATAGACTGAAAGCTTTGCTATTCAGGGCTGAGAATGGATCAGAGTAAAAGAAAGGTTTTTGATTGATTGCTACAAGAAACTTTAGATTTGCCTCTACAAGTAAAATTATGTGTAGTGAATATCTTTCGTGCGAAAGCAAGAGCTGCGATGGAGCGGGAAACCCTGTAAGTGACTGCAACGCAGTTCAGGAAGTTGCACAAAAATATTTTTCAAACTGAAAATTACTGGCTCAGCTAGAATTAATGACATTTATTAATCTTTAAAAGTTTATAACTCGTCGTTCGGGTAAATTATGTGTGAAATCGGAATCTGAAGAACTCAGAGCGGTATTTGACGCGTCATGCCCAAACTGTGGAGGCCCTATAGATGTCGAGAGGCTTAGGAAAGGTCTTGTGTGTTCAAAATGTCTACCAGAAGATAAAAATTATACATATGAAGAAATGCTGGAAGAGCTTCATAAGCTTGGCAAGTTAAAATTTTTAAAAGAAGATTACGATGTTATAAAAGGGTTAAGAGATTTTTCAAATTTTTTTCGAAACGCTGTAGGTTCTAAGATATCGGGAGCCCAAAGGCTTTGGACTATAAGGATGCTAAGAAATGAAAATTTTGCGATAACATCGCCCCCTGGAGCCGGTAAGACAACCTTTGGTCTTGTTGTTGCGCTTTATACTTTAAAGAAAAAGAAAAAGTCTCTGATCGTGGTTCCTACAAGAACGCTTGCATCTCAATCTGTTCAGAGATTAATTGAATACGGTAAAAAGCTAGGAATGTCGCCAAAAGTTTTTACCTATAACACAAAAGGTATAAAGATTAATGAAGCTGACATAGCTGTTATAACCTCAAAATATCTTTTCATGCATTATGAAGATGTGGAAGCTTCTGGCTTTAGTTTTGTTTTTGTAGACGACGTAGATGCTGCTTTAAAATCAAACAAAAGTATAAGGCTCGTTTTAAAGCTGGCTGGCTTTACCGAAAACGAAATAGACGAGGCAAAGAACATCATACTTACTGAGAGAAGGATAGACCTTCAGAAATTGTTCGAAATAAGGAAAAAAGTGATCAAACGAACTATGATATTTTCATCTGGAACAATAACTCGTTCAAGCCCACTGTTTTTAGTGTTAATGGGTTTTAGACCAGGTTCTCCAGGTTCTTACCCAAGAAATGTTATAGATCTTTATGAAGATATGCCAAAGGATTTATTGCAATCGCTAAAAAACAGGATTGCTGAATTTGGAGATGGCGGTCTGATCTTCGTAACACCGGATCTTGGTTCTGAATATGCCGAAGGGCTTAATTCAAAGCTTAAAGAACTCGGTATCAAAAGCGCAGTTGTTAGTGGCAAAAACGTAAAGGTCCTTGAAGAGTTCAAGAATGGACAATATTCTGTTTTAATAGGGGTTGCAACTCATTATGGAACACTTGTACGAGGCATAGATATTCCTGAAAAGATAAGATATGCTATATTTATAGGAATACCCAGGTTCAAGTTTACTATAGGCGAAAAAATGCATCCCGTCCTTATGACACGAATACTTACATCTTATGCACTTTATGTTAACAAGCCCGAAATAAACAGGCTTGCTTCAATCATAAGAAGAAAGATAACCAGACTGAGTCCAGCTGCTTTGCAGATGCTTTCAAAAAAAGTTAAAGAGGGCAGTGTTGATGATCAGTTCATAATATCTGCTTATAACGTTGTAAACGAAGCTCTAAAAGACAAGAACTTTCTTGAGAAGCTTGGTTCAACGATAGGCGCGGTTGTAAAAAATGGCAGCGTTTATGTTCCTGATATAATAACATACATACAGGCAAGTGGCAGGACTTCAAGGATGAGATCGTGGGGCAACACTATGGGCCTTAGCCTTGTCTATGTTGATGACCAAAACCTTTTTCAGCTTTTTAAAAAGATATCGTCCATTACGTTTGGGATAGAGTGGAAGAAACCTGAAGATATAGATATAAAAGAAATACTGAAGCGTATAGACAGGGACAGAAGCGAGGTCATGGTTGAAGAGCAGGTAGCTACTTCTGAAGAGACATCAAGATTTTCCTCCACGCTTATGATAGTAGAATCGCCGCATAAGGCCAAAACAATAGCCAACTTTTTCTCAAGACCCGCTATAACAATAAGAGAAGGCATAGTTGTTTTTGAGACAGTAGTTAGTGGTAATCTCCTTAGCATAGCTTATACAGCCGGTCATATAATAGACCTAACGCTTGATAAAGTAGGGTACCATGGCGTAGAAATAAGAGAAAACTCTGGTAGAGAATATGTTCCTCATTACGCAGGGATAAAAGATTGTGAAAACGGTCATCAGGTTACAACAGCTGGAAAAGTATGCCCAATTTGTGGAGCGAAAATAGTCAGAGAAAAAACAGGCATGATAAGTGCGCTCGAAAAGCTCGCCTTTGCAGTGGATACTGTTTTAATAGGTACAGATCCTGATACTGAAGGCGAAAAAATATCGTGGGACGTTAACAGCCTCTTGAGACCGTTCAATACAAAAATCAAGAGGATAGAATTTCACGAAGTTACAAAACCTGCCCTTCTAAAAGCCATTAACGAATCAAGAAGTATAAACGAAAATTTAGTAAAAGCACAGGTTGTGAGAAGGCTTGATGACAGATGGCTGGGCTTTGAGTTGTCCACTAAGCTTCAAAACGAATTCTGGAAATCATACTGTGAAAAAAGTTATGGAATAGGCTGTGACAGGCCAAATAAAAACCTCAGTGCAGGTAGGGTTCAGACACCTGTTCTTGGCTGGATTATAGAGAGATACAGACAGTATAACGATAAAAAGAACCTTGTAAGGGCTTATTCTGCACATCTAGAAAGCTTACCCATCAGGTTTTATCCAGAAGATGTTAAACTGGCAATAGGTGATGAAGTAAAGCTGTACATAACAGGTTCGAAGGTTTCTGATGAAAAACTGAATCCTCCTCCTCCATACACAATGAGCGAAATATTAAGGGATGCCGCAAACATGTTTAAACTCTCAACAAACGAAATTGCAGGCACATTGCAAGATCTTTTTGAAGCGGGCTTTATAACCTATCCGAGAACAGACAGCACAAGGGTTTCAGATGCTGGAATATCGTTAGCCAAAAATTACATAACGCAGATACTCGGTTTAGATGAAAAGCAATATTTTTATCCCAGAAAATGGGGAGAAGGAGGAGCGCATGAAGCTATAAGGCCAACTAAACCTTTGTCTTCACAGGATCTAAAGAACTATTTGCAGCAGGGACTAATCTATACCCCAATAGCGATAACTTGGAGACATTATGTTGTTTATGACATAATATTCAAGAGGTTTATAGCGAGCCAGATGCCACCAGCCACAATAAGAAAGCAAATATTAGATTTAAGCGCAGAAAAAGACGGTAAAAAGATAACTGTAGATCCAAACCCGCTTGAAGTACCTCTTGAATATTTATTTGATGGATTTGCAAAAGTTTTGCCTCCTTATAGAGAACTTCATAAACCCCTATCATTAAGAGAAGCGATCGTAAAGATAGAGAACTTTTATGAATTCAGGCGTATAGAACTTTATTCTGAAGGTGACTTAGTAGAGGAAATGAAAAGAAAAGGTATAGGAAGGCCAAGCACATACTCATCAATAGTACAAACAAT
Source organism: Nitrososphaerales archaeon (assembly GCA_023256355.1). GTDB lineage: Archaea > Thermoproteota > Nitrososphaeria > Conexivisphaerales > UBA164 > CAYFFZ01. Next base: position 7,142 of record JAGDXJ010000001.1, read on the forward strand.
ATTGATAAGGCGGTATGCTATATTAAGTGGCGAAAGGAAGAAAATAGTACCAACAAAGCTAGGTATAGCCGCATATAACTTTCTTAAGGATAACTTTATGGACCTTGTTAACGACGATGTCACATCTAAACTTGAAGCAAAAATGGATCTCATTGAGAACGGAAACGTTAGCTATAAAGCAGTTCTTGACGAAATACTGAGCGAGCTTACGACAAAGTTAAAAATAGAGGTTCCTACGGTCAAAAATCAGTAACGTTTTAATTTCAAGAGTACAGCTATAAATTGATGATGAATACGAACCCGCATTGAGCTTTTGCTATGATGAAGGCTGGCTTCTGATTTTTCAGCCATTTAACATGTAACAAATTTATGGGAAAAGTGAAATCAGAAAAAGTTTATACAAAACGCGATTTAAAAAAATTTAAGCCAATTGTGGCTTTGCATCCTTCAGAGAACATCATATGTAATAAAGTAAATAATTAATTTTCAGATATTACATATGAAAGATTAGAACAATATAAAACACCATAAGAAAAAAGATAGAAGTAACAACGGTAATGTTTTTACCTGTTTTTTCCTCGCTTATTAAAAATATTGCCTGGAGCGTTGAAATCGCTACTCCAAGAATCAACGGCGATGCTATTTCCAAACCAGCAAATAAAAAAAGCAAAGTCGGGTAAATACTCATAGTAATTGGGAGTTCTGCTATTAACGATGCTATCTGTTCAGTTTCATCTCTATTTGAAAAAACAAAAGGAGCCATAAGTTCGGGGGCGCTACTTATAAGCGGGATCAGAATAAAAGATATTATCGAAGGTTGAACCTTAAAATATTCTGCGAGCGATACTGTTGATTCAACAACATATTTACCTGTTAAAGTTATTATGGCCAAACCAAATAATGTATAAAATAGTGGTATCTTCTTAATTTTTGTATAGTTTTCTTTTTTGAATGCCTTTTGTGATAGGTATTCGTAAACTACCAATGAAACTATCATTAAAATTGAAAAATATCTAGAAATAAAGTAAGATATAAAGAAGAAGCCTGATACCAAAACAAATGTTAAAAGAGAGCTTCGTGAACCTTTGTCAGTTTTTAGAGGTCTCTTTGTCCATAATTTATAAATAAAAAGTCCTACGCTCATAACAATAAAAGGTTCGCCCAGAACCGTACCTATAGCTACTTCAGTACCTTTAATTCCCCAAAAAATTCCATAAACAAAAATTGCCAGTTCAGGGAAAGTTGTAATAAAAGGAAAAAGAAGGTACAGAAAGTGGGTTATCTTTAGATCTTTAAAGGAAACATCTATGCCGTATGATAGAAAAAAACATCCAAAAGCAAAAACCACAAATGACAGCAACTGCAGGTATTGTTGCAACGTAATAATTTTGATTCTAGTAAAAATAAAAATGTTGTTGCTCTGTTTAATAATTCTCTAAACCTCTTTGTTTTTCTTACTCCGTTCAGTTCATAAACCTACTGCTTTTCTGGCA
>JAGDXJ010000063.1 GCA_023256355.1 Nitrososphaerales archaeon
TCGTATGGCTGTCTAAAAGCCGGAGCCGATAGAAACCTGTGGAGAAGAGGAGGGATAAGGCTTTACAGATTCAGGGCTTACGTTTTTGGAGAAAAGGAGCCAAAAGGAGAAGTAGAACAAGTTAACCTTGAATTATAAATGGTACTTTTCAGTTTACGGGACAGGGCTTGGGCACATAGCAAGAAGCCTCTGGCTTGCCAGACATCTTGATGGAGATAAATATTTCTCTAGCTGGGGAGAAGCGTTAAAAATAGCCTCTTTAAGCTATACGTCTTTCGATGCTACTCCTCTGGACGTTGTCTGGACAGAGGAAGGAAGGATGTCTTTTAAGAAAACTTTAAAGAGTTTCTACAAACCTTTCAGCACTCTTGCATTACAGATAAGAGAAGAACAAAAGCGAATAAACGGGCTCAACCCTTCTGCGGTTATATCAGATTCAAGGCTTTCACCGCTAATAGCTTCTAGGTTATCCGGAAAAAAGAGCGTTCTTATAATAAATCAGGCAAAGATCCTCTTTCCTCTTAGGAAAAACGTTTACCTTTTTCTAGAAAGGCTATTTGGAGAAATGCTTGGCGTTTTGTGGGATCTCGCAGATATGATAGTTTCTCCAGATCTACCGCCGCCATATAACATATCAAAGTTCAGCATGGAACTTAAAACAGTAGAAAAAAAAGTTGTCTATACTGGGTTCTTTGCAGATATGCCGGCTAAAAAGGTTGAGTGTAAAAACGACGGAAAATACAAGATATTTGCCCCAATAAGCGGACCAGCACCCACGAAGAAGCTTGTTATAGACCTTTTAATAAAAACCGCAAGGCTGCTTCCGGAAAACTATCAGGTAACCGTAAGCTTGGGAGATTTCAGCAAAAAAGGTTACAGGTTTGATGACGGAAAGCTAAGGATAATCGGCTGGGATGAAAACAGGGAGATCAACATGACATGCTCTGACGCTCTGATCGTTAGAGGGGGTCTGACCACTATAGGAGAAGGCATAATCTACGGAAAACCTATGGTGGTTTTTCCCATAGCCCTTCACGGGGAACAGGAACAAAACGCGCTCAGGGTTCAGGAGCTCGGATTTGGCCTTTATATGGATCAGTATAAAACAAAACCCGGCGATCTACAAGATAGTTTAACACTTCTGTTGAACGATGATAAATTTAAGAAAAAAGTAGAAAAACTTTCTAAGTTGGCCAGATCTATAAATACTCCAGAAAGGGTAAAAACTATCATGGAGGATCTTGTGCATGGCAAACATCCCTGAAAGCGGGATCTATGAAAAGGGCAAGCTGGACTTTATCAATGTTCTATCTGAAGCTTTAAAAAGAGATCCGGGGAAGGATGGTATAATACTGTATTACATAGGAACGGTAAAAGATCTAAGCAGGGATGGTAAGAAAGTCAAACAGCTTTACATAGAGGCTTACGAAGAGCTTGCTAATAAAAAGCTGAAAGAGATATGCTATGATACGGTAAATAAGTTTATGGTTAATGAATGCAGGATCTATCATTTTTCTGGCTATTTTTCGCCTGGAGAAACGCTTGTATTTGCTATAATATGGAGCAGAGATAGATCTCAGGGGCTTTCTGCTCTCCCTTATGTTATAGAAAGATATAAGAAAGAACCAACTATATGGAAAAAAGAAATTTATGAAGATGGAACGTCAAAGTGGTTAGAGGAATGATAGGACTGGGAATAGAAAGCACTGCCCATACCTTTGGAGCTTCTGTAATCAGTAATGAAGGAAATATACTTTCTAACTTAAAAGACGTCTACAGGCCTCCTCAGGGTTCTGGGATTCATCCTCGGGAAGCATCACGCCATCACTCTGACGTCGCCCCCAAGATACTTAAGGGCGCGCTCAAACAGGCAGCAGTAACTTACCAAGACCTTGATTTTATAGCGTATTCGGCCGGACCTGGACTTGGACCATGCTTGAGAGTAGGAGCTACTCTTGCAAGGTTCATTTCCGCCTATTATAATAAACCTCTTATTCCTGTGCATCACGGAGTTGGCCACATAGAGCTTGGGGCCCTTCTCACCGGTGCACAAGACCCGCTTGTGTTATTGCTTTCTGGAGGTCATACGATGATACTTTCCGCTCAAAGAAAAAAGTGGAGAGTTTTCGGAGAAACTCTGGACATAACCCTGGGACAGCTTATAGATCAGTTCGGGAGGAGTATAGGCCTTGCCTCTCCCGCAGGACCACAAGTAGAGGCGCTTGCTTTAAAAGGAAAAAAATTCATCCAGCTTCCATACGTCGTAAAGGGCAACGATCTTTCGTTTTCGGGAATTCTGAGCGCGGCCAAAAAAGCTTTAAAGAGCGTTAGCGTTGAGGACGTTGCGTATTCTTTGCAGGAAGTTGCTTTTTCTATGCTTGCAGAAACTGCAGAAAGAGCGCTGGCTCTAACAAAAAAATCTGAGATGATGGTTGTTGGCGGAGTAGCCGCCAACAAAAGGTTGAAGGAGGTTTTTGAGAACGTAGCCGGAAGGCATAAAAGCAGGCTTTTGATAGTTCCTCCAGAATATGCAGGTGACAACGGCGCTCAAATAGCTTGGCCTGGCGTGCTTTATCATAAGCTGGGTTACAGAGTTGAACCCGAAAGGGCAATTATAGATCAGTCATGGAGGATAGATGAGGTGGAAGTGCCTTGGAGAAACTGATAAGCCGGGGAGCTGAAGCAGACATATATATTGGAAAATGGGGGTTTTTGGATGCTGTTTACAAAGTAAGAGTTAAAAAACCATACATGGTCAAAGATCTTGATGTTTTTCTTAGAAAAAGCAGAACCATAAGGGAAGCAAAGATGTTAAGGGCTGCAAGAAGCTTTATTCCGACTCCCTACGTTTTCTACGTCGGATTAAAGACATATACCATAGTAATGCAATTCATCGAAGGACAAGTAATGAAAGATATAATAAAAAGCCAACCTGAACTTTCTTACGTTGCTGGGAAGTACCTAGCAAAGCTTCACAACAACGGGATTGCTCATGGCGATCCTAACACTTCTAATATGTTGCTTGACATAAAACGCAACACATGGTTAATGATAGACTTTGGTCTTTCGTATTATACAGAAAGAATAGAAGATTATGCTGTTGACTTTCACCTTTTCAAAGAGATCCTAAACGTACAGCATGTTGACGTTTATGATCAGGCGCTCAATGCTTTTTCTGAAGGTTATTTTTCAACCAGTAAGATAACAAAGGATAAATTTCTGAACAAGGTAGAAGAAATAGAAAAAAGGGGAAGGTACGCAAGAAGAAGAAACTTTGAGTTTTAGCTTCTGTAAATAAGTAATGGTACAAGCTGTTCTTCTTCTGTTAACCCTCCATGATGACCTTTAAAAGCTATATAATCTTTGTCTCCTTCAGGTCCTCTGTAGGAATATATTAGCGATTCAGGAACCTCTGGTACGGCCAAAATGTCTCCAAGCCTGTCCTGAAACCTTGGGTCAACAGACTCACCAAGGAATCCTTCCTTAAGGTATTCTTCCCTCGTAAACAGTTCAAAACCTTTTAGGTTTTCTTCAAAATGTTTCCTTACTTTTTCTTCATTCTTTACCTTCATAAATACAGCTCTTGAGTCTCCCCACGGTGGCATTTCGAGCAGCTCCATCAGAGAATCATTCGCTACATGGCTTACTGTATTGTCCGTCTGCCCGTGATCTGCAGTAAGCAAAAGCGTTAAACCTTTGATGCCTTCTAGCGAGTTTAAAAGCAGTTTTAGAAGGTCTGATGCTGAAGATAAAGTTTCAGGAGAGAACGGACCATAATGGTGCGATAGAGTATCAACAGTAGGTATGTACAGGTCCAGGAAAACATTTTCGTTTTCCTGAAGTATCTTTCTCGTTGCCTGAAAAGCATCCCATGGATAGTAATACCTTACCCTTTCAAGGCCCCGATGATAAAACTGATTTGTTGGCGTGTCATATATGCTAGCTGGAATTATAGAATATCCTGGTATTCCTTTTTCTGCAAGCCTGTCCCCTATTGGAACTGCTTTTTCTGAAATGTATCTAGTAAAGTTCTGATATATTAGTGGTAATGGAACTTCCTGCGAAGGGTGAGAAAGGTTTAGCATGTTGACTATAGTGCCGAGTTCTTTTATGTATGTTGTAAATCCCATTACGCCGTGTTCCCCTGGCGTCAATCCTGTATAAAAGCTCAGCATTGCGCATGCGGTTGTTGATGGAAATATGCTTGTAATCGTTTCATGCTCAAAATTTTCAAGCAGTCGTTTATCAATAAAACCTTTTTCTACCCCCTTCTCAAGCGTTTTTTCTCCAAAAGCGTCGAAAATGACGAGCACAAATTTTTGGCTTTTTTCAAAATTTTTCCTTAGAGGTTTCCTGTCACTGTTCAAATCAAAGTTTTTCAGTATACTTCCATAGATGTTGGAAATGCTTCCTCCGTTATAATCTGGTTTTAAAAAGTTCATTTTGGAAAATAAAATTAATGTCCCCATGAATTTAAACATTACTGTAAACTCTAGAATAGCCTATAAACAGCACGTATAAATATATTTGAGATGCCCGAGATATGGTTACCGTACGGGGAGCAAGAAGTATCATTAAAGCTTAAACGGGAGGATATGGATGAACTTGTTTCTATCAAGCCTCCTGAAAGCATATCAGAAAAAACAGAAGTTAAGTACTACCTTACTGATGGATCTGAATTTTCTGAAAATTTAGTAAAAGAAAGGATGCCAGAGCTTAAGCCTTTGGAAGTAACAGGCTTAAAAAAAGAGGAAATAGTGGATGGCTATCTTTTCAGTTATCCTGAGGCTCTTAAAGAAACGCTAGTAGTTTGTTCTGTCAGGGTGGATCATGTTTACTGGTTTAAGGGCCCTCACAGCGTTATTGCTGAAGCTTTTGGTGCCAGAGAAGAGGCTATCAAAAGAAAAGAGAAACCGGGAGCGTGTGAAGAGGACGGGGCCGTTTGGTTTTCTAAAAGGCTTTTGGAAACCAGCGGCGCAAAAGCTTTTTGTTATTTTGGTAATAAAGGGAGCTATATCACGGGAGATGGCATAACTGTCTATGAAAAGCTAAAAGAGTTTTTTGTAAACAACACACAAAAGCACAGACAAAAGGGATTTGTTATAGCTTCTGCCGGAGGCTTCCCTTACGATCTTAACCTAAGGGAGGCTTTGCTTTCCTTTTATGGCATTTTTGGCGTTCTAGAAGAAGGTTCAGACGTTTTACTTCTTGCAAAATGCAATAATGGGTTGGGTGATGAGGGGCTCAGGTCTGCTCTTCTAGGGATTAACGGTGAAAGTCAGGCGTTGAATGTTTTAAAAGAGCTGCACAGTAAAGCCAAGGTTCATATGGTTACTTCACTTCCTTTTGCTTATTTAAGAAAGCTAGGAATAGAAGGGTACAGCAGCCTTACAGAAGCTTATGAAAAGATAAGAAAAGAAAAGAAAAAGGCCTTTTTAGTTGAGAACGCTTACCTCTTCTGTAAAAAATAAAAGGCTCAGTAAGGTCCTTTTTCTCCTTTGCAGTAAACAACACCCTTATATCTTCTTATAAAAGAAGGACACAGGTAACAGACTATAAAAGGGACCTGTTGCTTTACTACTGGGCAATCAACGTACTCTTTTTTCATTGATGATATAAGTCTGTTTCCTATTCCTCTTAATTCGCTTAACTTTTCCTCAGGAACTTTAAATGATTTTGTAGCCTTTTTGACCTCCACTTGAAGTGCTTTTTCCATGCATCTATCTGAAACCTATAAAGCCTTAAAGCTTTCGCTCCACTTCAGGTAGGCCATGACCATCTCTGAGCTTACGCTTGGCTTTCTCTGTTTTATCACTACTTTGAAATCATTCATGTTTATCGGTCTTGGTTTGCTGATGGGATTTAAGGCTTCTCCTGACTCAAAAAGTTCCCTTACGACATTAAGCTGAACCGCCTGCACTATATCCTTTATGTCGCTGCCCGTATAACCTTCAGTAAGCTTTGCAAGCTCTTCAAGCTTTACATCGGTTGCCAGAGAGAGCGGTTGGGTGTAAAGCTCAAACATTTTCTTTCTTGCGGCCATAACAGGCAACCCTACGTATATTCTCTTTTCAAACCTTCTCAAAAACGGAGGGTCAAGCGACCAAGGCTTGTTCGTAGCTGCAAGTATGTAAACCGGAGTTTTCTTTCCTTTTTCGCTTATGCCGTCCGTTTCTTTGAGGAACTGGTTTCTTACTCTTATCTCTCCTCCTACCTCCTGAGACCTTGTGCCAAATAGCGAATCGACTTCATCTATAAATATTATTACAGGTTTTCCCTCCTGTTGCGATATGTCCCTTGCCTGCTGGAAAAGCCTTGCAACGTTCTTTTCAGCTTCACCGAGCCACTTGCTCATTATGCTTGCAGCGTCTACTGAAAGAAAAACAGCGTCTATTTCAGCCGCAGTAGCTGCAGCCAGCATAGTTTTACCACATCCAGGAGGACCATACAAGAGTATTCCTCTGGGCCATCCTAAAGGAAATAGGTCCGGTCTTTTGTTTGGATATATTATGGCATCCTGAAGTGCCCTCTTCGCTTCATCAAGACCTATAACCTGATCGAACTTGACTTCTGGCTTTTCTTTCATTACAAGGTCATCAAAGTTTGCTCTTAGCGTTTCAACGCGTCCTCCGCTTGTGGATGGTGTTTCTTCTGCTTCTCCATCGTTCAGACCCCTTATTCTCTGAATCTCTGCTATTCTGCGTTTGTATGCCTGTGCCCTTTCCATATATATCTGGTTTAGTTGATAGTTTGGGTAAAGGTTTATCAGCTTCATCAGCATCTCGATTGCCTTCTGGTACATCAGAATAGCCTGTGGATAGCTACCTTGGGAATCAAGCTTTATGGCTTCGCTTGCATACTTAGCCGCAAGACTTTCCAGTTCTTGAGCAGCCTGGTAACTCATTTTATATCATCTCTGCGTACTCTCCTTCTTTTGCAGCCTTAATAAGGAAGCTTCTTAATTCTTCCTGTTCATTGTCAATCTCCAAAGACTTTTCTATGGCTTCTTCAAGTATGTTTTCTGCGCCCATATCTGAAAACAGCTGTATAGATTGTCCCTGTACAGTTATTGTACCAAAGTACTGACCTGCTTCGCTCAGCTGCTCAAAAAGAACAGAATAAGCTTCAGAAAGGGCCTCAAGATCCGGTTTAAGCTTAGAAATAGCCTGGTTAGTTTCCTTAAAAGATTCTATTACAGAATTTAAATCGTTGTAGCTATCAAGCCTCAGCATAACCCTCAAGAGCAGGGCATCCAGCTTGTCCACCACTTCATATATCTGACTGAGAATCTTGGCTTCTCTAGCATATATTGCCCTCTCTTCCTGGCTTCTGCTCTTTTCAGCTCTTATGCTAAATGTGTCGATTTTAACTTTAATCCTCCACCTGACAGTAAGCAGGTTGTTCCTGTACTTCGATAGCTCAAGGTAAGCATCCCTAAAAGCTGGCTCCTTTTTCTTGAAAGGATTTATACTAAACTTCATAACAATACACCAGTTTTTTAATAAAAGAACAATTTATCAGAAAAGGTCATAAAAAATTAACAAAAAGAAAAAATAGAATTATTCAGGTTATGCTTAAATCTGGTGCTTTTCTCCTTCGGGAAGGCCGATTGACCCGAGGTCTGGCAGCTTCTCTTTCATCTTTGCTTCTGCTAGAGTGCTCGCTTCTGCAAGTATCCGCTCTGCATCTTCGTTCGCAGCTTCGAAGTTCAGTGTAGATCCGGTCAGCTGTCCAGCATCCACGAGTATGCTGCTGAGCAACGAAGATATTTCTGATATTTCCTGTTCTGCTGATGGCATTACCTGCATCAGTCCTGACCTTACGTTCTTTATTACGGCCATTGCTGGAGCAAGAGTTACCACCACATCTCCGAGGTCTGTTACAGTAGTTAGCCTTGTTACGATCTGCTCGAGTGCTAGCTTTGCCTGGTTTATCATCTTGTACATCTTTCTGATTTCAGCAAGTTCATTAGCATATACAGTTGCATGGTCAGAGTCGTGCTTCTGGAGGTAGTTTACGATTTTCTGGAATAGCTGTGAGTCTTTCTCTTTAAGCCTGTTTGCTGCGTTATCAAGCTTTGTTATCTGTATCTGGAGCTGCCTAACAGCCTGTTCTATCCTTGGTTTTAAGGGCCCCTCGGGCCTTACGGCTCCTTTTATCCTGTTACCTAAACTTTCTCCTTCAGGTTGATCCCATCTTTTTGCAAATTCGCTCATTGTACCCTTTACTTATAAAAAAGAAAATATGATGTTGATGTAACCGAACTTTGCTGTCACTTAAGGTACATACCTGGCTGGTGACAAAAATTTGAGGATTTTGTCAAAAGGTTTCA
>JAGDXJ010000039.1:0-6146 GCA_023256355.1 Nitrososphaerales archaeon
CGCCGGCAGGACCGTTGCGTCCCACCATACAGCGCTGTGGGGAACGCCCTCCATCATCATGTACACGTTCACGGCGGCGTTGAGCTGCCTGTCGATCCTCAGGCCGCACGCCTTGCACTTGAAGACGTTCCCCTCAGGTCTTTATTTACACACCCGTATCTGGAACACGTCTTCGAGGTTAGGTATGGGTCGACTTCTATGACGTCGCCTCCCATGAATACCCTGTACGCTATGCCCCTCCAGTCCGTGTCAGTTATCCTGCGGTTCCAGGAGCGTGAGCGCGTCAGCATGCTGCCCTTGTCCAGCCTTTCAAACCCGTTCACCTCCCCCAGTCCCTGAATTGTTTTCGCGATCTTCACCTGGTGATTCTTTGCCCTGTTCCTCTCCCTCCTCCTGTACTTCTTCAGAAGCCTCCTTTTTGTCCTCTCGCCCTTGGCTTTGCTCTGTATTTTCCCTCTCTTCTCTTTCATCCTCTCATGAACCTTCGCCAGGGCCGTTGTGTCGATGCGTATCCACCCTGTCTCCGGGGAGAAGCCGTCCAGCGATCCCACGTTTGAGTCCCAGCCGATCGCCTTCGCGGGTGGCGTCGTATCGCTTGTGTCCTCAGTGTAAACTGGTAAGTATATCATGTCAGCTGTTATGATCGGCTCTCCAACGACGCCCAGCTTGAAGTACCTCCCGGACAGATCGATGTACACGAACTCGTTCGGCTTTACGGATATCCTCAGCTTATCGTTTTCGAGCTTGAACAGCGTCTGTTTGACCCTGGCAAACAGCTTCGTTGCCTGCGGGCAGATCGCCTTCCCCCTGCCTTTCAGATAGTTCTTCCTCCAGCTCTTGATTATTGAGAATGCGGTTTTGAGGGCTGAATCAACCCAGTGGGCCGAGTACTCCCATCCATTGAGGTATTTATCTCTCAGCTCTTTCCTGAACTCCCTGTCCTTCCTCAGGTACGGTATCATCCTGACCTGCTTCTTTCCCTTCACGGACTTCGTCCTCCACTCGATTGCTGACCAGATGTCCCTCAGCATGCCGTTCAGTACCCTGTTGTATGCAAAGAGGAGGCCCTCGATTTCGTCTTTCCTGTCATGACTGAGCGAATAAGTTTTTAGCATATTTAATAACTTCCTTGTATTTATGGCTCCTCAGACCGTACATTTTACCTGGGAAATGCGAGATTACGGTGATAAGATCTTCAACGAGCTCCTGCTGAGATTTCATCTCCAGCTGATTCAAGACCTCAACGCTTGTCCCGTGCGCCTCAAACACCTTTTTCAACGTATCAAAACCGAATCTCGTGAGCCTGTCCTCGTACACTACCACGACTTCGTTGTGCAGCACTCTGTCCAAGAGCTTCAGGAACCCCTTTCTCCTCTCATTCAACCCAGAGCCCACATCGGTGATTACCTCCTGGACTCCCCTTTGTCTCAAATATTCAACCTGCCTTTTCAGGTCATCTTTCTGTGTCGCTGATGAAACCCGCGCATAGCCTGTTACGCTCCTCATCCCTTTTTCACCTTAAAGCCTCCGGATTTCAGATTCAGGTATTCTCCTCCTGCCGCCGATAGTCCTTACAGCTCTGATCTTCCCCTGCTTGTCCCATTTCTGGATAGTCCTCGGGTGTAGGCCGAGAAGCAGACAGGCTTCTTTAAGGGTGTACAGACGTTCTGGCACGCTTTATCCTTATTACAAACACCTATTAAGCCTATATGTTATGAAACTGTTGTTTACGGCAAAGCTTTCAGTCTGTGTAAGACTTTGATTTGTTTACTAGATTTTTGTTTATTGCATTTATATATAATTGTTTGTTTTCTTCGTTTAGCTTGTCCCAATAGACACGTGGCCATATAGCATCTGCGTGCGCTTTAACTACATCTTGGTTTCTAAGCAGATCGTTAAATATAACCTCCATTACTTTATCCATTGAATATTTTGGTTTAAACCCTAGCCTTTTTAATGTTCTGTGGGAGACATAATATTTGTGCCTCTGTTTTTCTACGCGTGGATCTGGTATATTTACATATTCTGGCTCAAACCCGTATCTTTTAACTACTTTCTCGACTCTTCTGGCGAGCTCAAGCGTGGTATGTATTTCTTCCATCTGATTAACTACACGATATTCCCCTTCATCTGCAGGTTTCTGACCTAGCAGGAAAAGGCAGTCGATACTGTCTTGAAGCGAAAGGAAACTACGTTTCATCAATCCAGTACCGTAAATGAGCATCTTGTTAAAGGCTATGACCTGTGCAAAATACTTGTTTATTACTGTGCCCCATACGCCGTCAAAATCTAGCCTTGTGTTTAGTTCATCATTAAATAGATCATCTGTTCTGCTTCCGTACACAACTCCCTGTTGCACATCTGTGGCCCTGATTCCCCATATTTTGTTTGCAAAAATTATGTTATAAGTATCAAAAACCTTGCTTACGTGATACCAAGACCCGGGGTCCCTGGGTATCATGATCCTGTATTTCTTTCCGCCATATGTCACGTTCATCCAGCCCTCTTCGATCTTATATCTTGGAGTTCCATATTCGCCCATAGTGCCCATCTTTATTATGTGTGTTTTTGGTGAATGTTTTTTTACTGCAAAGATAAGGTTAAGATTTGTCAAGATGTTGTTAACTTCAGTATATGCAGCATGATCTACATCTATCATAGAATAGGGAGCGCTCCTTTGTTGTGCCAGATGGTAAACTGTATGCGGTTTATATTTTTCTATAAGCTTGTCTACAAAATCAGAATCAGTAAGATCGCCTATTATTATTTTCAAGTTGCTTTTATCGTAAGCTTTCTCGTAAGATTTTATTCTTTCTTCAGGAGTACCAATCGGTAAAGCGCTTGTGCCGCCAACTTCTTCTACTAACTTTCTTGTTATTAGGTTGTCGATACCTATAACTTCCTCATCGAGCTCTTTTGCAAGCCTCACAGATAAAGGCCATCCTATGTATCCGTCAGCCCCGAAAACCATGACAGTCATTTTATGGAATATCAATTACATTTGTAGTTTATAAACTTTATCTGTGTTGCTTCATCGACTTTGTTTATTTGTTACCGAATTTATAAATTGATTATAAATCATGCAATAAGGCTATATAAATTGGATTGATAATGTTAAGCATGAAAGTAGGTTTTATCGGACTTGGTATAATGGGTTCTTCGATGGCTTACAACATATTTAAGGGCGGACATGATCTTATAGTTTACAACAGAACAGAATCAAAGACAAAAATCTTCAGGGAAGCGGGGGTGCCGGTTGCAAAAACTCCTAAAGAGGTTGCTGAAAAAAGCGATGTGGCCATACTTATGGTAACAGATGCGCCCGATGTAGAAAATGTAATATTTGGAAAAAACGGCGTGGCCGACGGCGCTCACGAAGGACTCATTGTAGTTGACATGAGCACAAATTCTCCAGAATATGCCGGAAAGTTTGCAAACATGCTTGCAGAGCTCAAAGTAGAATTTTTAGATGCTCCAGTTACTGGAGGAGATGTTGGAGCAAAAGAAGGCAGGCTTACCATAATGGTAGGTGGAAAGAAGGAGATATTTGAAAAAGTTAAGCCGATTTTTGAAAGCATGGGTAAAATCATAATTTATGCAGGTCCGGTTGGATCCGGGCAAAAGATGAAGCTTGTTAACCAGATAGCTGTTGCGCTTTCTGATCTCGCAATGATAGAAGCTATAGAGCTTGCCAAGTTTTTTAACCTTGACATGGAACAAGTGTACAAGCTTTTGAGCACGGGGGGTGCAAGATCTTTTACGATTGAGTCCTATATGCCTCGGCTCATGAAAGGCGACCTAGAACCGGGATTCAAACTTTCTCATTTAAGAAAAGATATTGGGTATGCGCTTGAAGAAGCTAAAAAAGACAAGATACCTTTATTCGCAACATCTTTAATTTATCAGATGCTTTTATCTACAGAAAATCTTGGTTATGGAGAAAAAGGTATACAGGCTTTGATAAAGCTGTATGAGAATCTTTCTAAAGCACAGCAATCTTAACCAAGATCTAGGTAATTAAAGATCTGTGTAAGATTTTTTATCTTGTACTCTTTCTCATTAATAATCGCATCATCATTTTCATCCAACAAAAAGCTGTACGCGGTTGCCTTGAACATGCTTTCATCATAAACAGTGTCTCCAACAGAGATAGCATTGCCAGCTTTAAGACCTGTTTCTTTCAAATATCTTTCTATCAACCTGTATTTATGCAGTGGTTCTACCTCTATAACTGCATCCTTTATGAATCCTTTTTCATCGTATACAAATTTATTGGCATAGATCTGATCAAACCTAAGCTCTTTACCTACGTAAGCTGCAAACTCATAAAGCCCAGCAGTAACAATGACGAGTTTTATTCCGTATTTTTTAAGTTTTCTTGAAATAACATACGCATCTTCTTTTATCGTTATCTTTTTTGCGAGCAGTTCTATCATGCTTCTGTTTACATCTCTTCCGTTTTTTCTCCAGTATCCCAAGTCAAGTTCTACGAGCTCCTTGTATGATACTTTTCCATCCAGATAGTCTTTAAGGTAAGGAGAGGTATCGAGTCCAACGTTTTTGTATATAAGATCCCATGAATTTTCTTTTATCAAGGTTCCGTCCATGTCAAAAAAGGCTACCTTTATTTCCAAATCCCAATATTAAGGGTTCACTGTTAATTAATACTTTTCTAGCGATTTTTGCATAATTCTCTTATAGATTCTTCTACTACCTTTATTGCAGTTAAATATTCGTTTACAGAAATCCTTTCCTGATCTGTATGAGAAAGCCTTGAGTCGCCCGGTCCGTATGCAATTATGGGAACTTCATAATAAGATCTTAAAACGTTTCCATCACAGGTGCCAAGTTTTTTTACAAAACTCGCTTTAACGTTTAAAACCTTATATATACCCCTAAAAAATGCACGGGGGAGTTCGCTTGAAAGAGGAGTGCTGAAAGGTTCTAGTCTATCTTCTATTTTATAGTTATCGATCAACAAAATTTTCTCAAGGTCAAACGTATTAAATTTTGGAGGAACCCTTATGTCAATATACGCAAATGCGTCTGCTGGAGTTTTGTTTGTAGAGTCACCGCACCCGCACTTAACAACTTGGGCGGTTACGCTGTCGAAATATGAGTTGACGTTAGCGTTAAGCCCCTTAATTTTATTCTGAACTCTGTTTATTTCTTCAATCATCAGCTCAAAGGCCGTTTCTTCTTCAAGAGGCGAGGAAGAATGGTAAGGTTTTGCTTTGAAATTCAGTTTTACAAGAAGCCTGCCTTTATAGCTTACAGCCACATTACTTACTCCTGTTGGTTCCCCGAATATCGCATAATCCGGCTTTTCTTCATGTTTTAATATTTCGTTCATACCTTCGCTCAAACGTTCCTCGTCGGTAACACCGATGAATTTTATACCACAAGGGACATCCCTGAGGTTGATTGAAGCGTGAAGAAGCACTGAAAGCGAGGATTTGGCATCAACGGCACCCCGGCCGTACATGTTATTTCCGTCGAAAAAAACGGGTAGCTCTCCTGGAACGGTATCCATATGGCCTATCAGGTAAACGTTTGGTGACCCTTCCTTAACTCTAAGGATGACGTTGTTTGCTTTATCCTGTAAAACATCGTTAAAGCCTATTGACTTTATATAACTATAAATGTAGCTTGAAACTTTAGATTCTTCAGCAGAAGGGGAATAAATTTTCAAAGTCTCGAGGAGGAAAGTTACTGGATCCGGAGAGCTCACCGTTTAGCTACCTCTGCAGCAAACTCCACTATCTTTCCTGGTATGTCAACGCCCGTGACAGAAACTGAATTCTTGAATTCTACCGTCCCGTTTACTTCATGTACAACTATGCCTTTTTCTGTCTCCATCATGTCTACTCCGTAAACTCCATTTCCTATAGCTTTTGCAGCTTTTATCGCGAGCTCTTCTATTTCTACGGTTACAGGACAGTTTTCGGTGTTTCCTCCTAATGCTGTATTCGTTCTGAAGTCCCCAGTTGGCTGATTCCTGTAGATTGCAGCAATCACTTGATCGCCTACTACAAAAGCCCTTATATCTCTAGGTGGCCTGTTTACAAATTCCTGCAAATAATATATTTGGTATATGGGCTCCATATATTCCCGTTCTTCAAAGACGGCTTTTGCAGAATAGTAGC